>CAMWIL010000024.1 GCA_947174325.1 uncultured Clostridia bacterium | reverse complement strand
ATATATAATCATATTACAATAATATAGGCGAAAATCTTGATTATAGCGATGGAAAAATATTTTTGAAAATTGCGGATATATTATAAAAAGTTCCATATATATTATAAAAAATTTTACATTGGCAATTAGTCGTATATTTTAATGCTATTTAGTAAATAAAAATAATTATTTTTTTATATTTTTAGTTGACAACGGTTGAGCATTTTGTTACAATCTATAATTGTATGATTATGTAAAATGCCTTATTAGCCTTTTTTGAAGCCAAAAACTGTCGAAAATTGCGCGGGCGACGATCATTTCACCATGAAAATTTTTAAGGAGGGTAAGATATGCCTCAAAGAACTCATACAGTCAAATACGGCAATACGGAACGCGAATGTTTCTCCAAAATTCACGAGCCGCTTGAGATCCCGTATTTGATCGAACTACAAAAAGAATCTTACAAGCAATTCATCACGACGGGTATTCAAGAAGTCCTTGACGATTTCTCGCCTGTTTGCGACAGAGGCGGTAGATTCGAATTGCATTACCTCGGTTTTAGACTTGACGACGAGATCAAGTATTCGATCAAGGAATGCAAAGACCGTGACACAACCTATGCCAGAGCGCTTCGCGTAAAGGTTAGGCTCGTGCGCAAGACGACGGGAGAAATTACTGAAGAGGAAGTATTTATGGGAGATATGCCTATAATTACCGACAACGGTTCTTTCATCATCAACGGAGCTGAAAGAGTTATTGTCAGCCAGTTGGTAAGAAGTCCGGGCGTTTACAGCGTAAGCACGGTGGACAAGTCGGGAATAGAAAGATACGAAACTACGATCATGCCTAACAGAGGAGCTTGGTTGGAATTCAAACAGGATACCAACGGCATTTTGTGGGTAAACGTAGACCGTAACCGTAAAGTTGCGGCAACCGTATTGTTGCGTTCGCTCGGCTTGAGTAGTGATGAGCAGATATTAGAATTATTCGGAAACGAAGAAATACTTTCCAACACGATATCAAAAGACGGTACGAAGAACACGGAGGAAGCGAGAATAGAGCTTTACAAACGTCTCCGTCCGGGCGAGATCCCTTCGCAAGAGGGTATTGCGCAACTCATAGACTCTACTTTCTATGACGACAGAAAGTACAATATGATGAGAGTTGGCAGATACAAAGTAAACAAAAAGCTTTGCCTTGCTACGAGAATGGAAGGACAAACTCTTGCCAGAGACGTCGTTAATAGCGAGACGGGCGAAGTTATGGCTTCTGCCGGCGAGATCGTAGATATCGATACCGCTACCGCTATCCAAAACGCGGGTATCAACGTCGTTTATCTTTTGAGAAAGGACGGCAAGGAATTCAAACTTATCGGAAATAATACCGTTGATTTGGCGGCTTACGTAGACTGCGATCCTAAGGATTTGGGTATCAAGGAAAAAGTTTACTATCCCGCGCTTAGAAAGTTGATGGAAGAAAATCCGGATATGGAACAACTCAAACAGGCTATCGCATTGCCTGAGAATAGGGATAAACTCGTAGTCAAGTGCGTGACCAATGACGATATATTCTCGGCGGTTTGTTACAACCTCGGTTTGTCCGTAGGCTTCGGCGAAAAGGACAATATCGACCACTTGGCAAACAGAAGAATACGTTCGGTAGGCGAGTTGTTGCAAAATCAATTC
Source organism: uncultured Clostridia bacterium (assembly GCA_947174325.1). Taxonomy (GTDB): domain Bacteria; phylum Bacillota; class Clostridia; order Christensenellales; family UBA3700; genus RACS-045. Next base: position 20,619 of record CAMWIL010000024.1, on the reverse strand, counting down.
AGAATAGGTCTTACAAGACTTGACAGAGGCATCAAGGAGAAGATGCTTGTTACGCAGGACGAGGGCGAATTCAAGGCTCAGACGTTTATCAACATCAAGCCTGTGACGGCTGTAATAAAGGAATTTTTCTGTTCCTCGCAGTTGTCGCAATTTATGGATCACCACAATCCTATTGCGGAGCTTACTCATAAGCGTAAACTTTCCGCGCTCGGTCCGGGCGGTTTGAATAGAGAAAGAGCTTCTTTCGAAGTCCGCGATATTCACCATACCCACTACGGTCGTATGTGTCCTATCGAGACTCCGGAAGGTCAGAACATTGGTCTTATCTCTTCTCTTGCTACGTACGCGAGAGTAAACGAGTACGGGTTTATCGAAGCTCCTTACCGTAAAGTCGACAAGGCTAGCGGTAAAGTTACCGACGAAGTAGTATATTTGCAGGCGGACGAGGAAGATAAGTACGTGGTAGCTCAGGCAAACGCTCAACTCAACGAAGACGGTTCTTTTGCTACTCCGCGTGTTACCTGTCGTTACAGAGCGGATATCCGCGAGTTTGACGCAGACAAAGTCGACTATATGGACGTGTCTCCAAAACAGCTCGTATCTGTAGCCGCTGCGCTTATCCCGTTCCTCGAGAACGACGATACAGCCCGCGCGTTGATGGGCTCTAACATGCAACGTCAGGCAGTTCCTCTTCTCAGACCCGAAGCGCCGTTGATCGGCACGGGTATAGAGCATAAGATAGCTTATGACTCCGGCGTTATGGTGATTGCTCGCAACGACGGTTACGTAGAAAACATATCTTCGAGCGTTATCACCGTTAGATGCGACGATACGAGTCTTGACACTTACACGTTGCAGAAGTTTGAAAGATCCAACGCAGGTACTTGTATAATTCAAAAGCCTATAGTAAGCAAGGGCGACAGAGTTACAAAGGGTATGGTTCTTGCCGACGGTCCTTCTACTTACAACGGAGAACTTTCTTTGGGTAGAAACATTCTTATTGGCTACATGTCGTGGGAAGGTTACAACTATGAGGACGCTATACTTATCAATGAAGATTTGGTCAAAGACGACGTCTTTACCTCTATCCATATCGAAGAATACGAAATCGAAAGCAGAGACACGAAGCTCGGCGAAGAGCAGATCACGAGAGATATTCCTAACCTCGGCGACGACGCGCTCAAATACCTCGACGAAGACGGTATCATCATCCCCGGCGCCGAAGTGCATAGCGGAGATATCTTGGTTGGTAGAGTTACGCCTAAGGGCGAAACAGAACTTACTCCCGAAGAGAGATTGCTTAGAGCGATCTTCGGCGAGAAGTCTAGAGAAGTAAGAGATACGTCTTTGAGATTGCCGCACGGTCAGTCTGGTATCGTAGTAGACGTAAAAGTGTTTACGAAAGAGAACAGTAAAGAACTTTCTCCGGGCGTAAGCAAACTCGTAAGAGTATATATAGCGCAAAAGCGTAAGATCGGCGTAGGCGATAAGATGTCAGGTCGTCACGGTAACAAGGGCGTAGTATCAAGAGTGCTTCCGCGTGAAGATATGCCGTTTATGCCGGACGGAACTCCGTTGCAGATCGTGCTCAACCCGTTGGGCGTGCCTTCGCGTATGAACATCGGTCAGGTGCTCGAAGTGCACTTGGGCTTGGTCGCTAAGGCTTGCGGTTGGCATATTTCCACTCCGGTATTCGACGGAGCGACAGAGTCCGACATCAAGCAGTTGCTTAAAGAAAACGGTTTGCCTGAAAACGGCAAGATAGAACTCTACGACGGCAGAACGGGCGAAAAGTTTGAAAACCCCGTTACGGTCGGATATATGTATATGCTTAAACTTTGTCACTTGGTAGACGAAAAGATCCACGCAAGATCGACAGGTCCGTACAGCCTTGTTACTCAACAGCCTCTCGGCGGTAAAGCGCAGTTCGGCGGACAGAGATTCGGAGAAATGGAAGTTTGGGCGCTCGAAGCGTACGGCGCGGCAAATATCTTGCAAGAGATACTTACCGTCAAGTCGGATGACGTTGTGGGCAGAGTAAAGACTTATGAATCTATCGTTAAGGGCGCGCCTATCACAGAACCGGGCACACCTGAATCCTTCAAAGTATTGATAAAAGAATTCCAGGCTCTCGGTCTTGACGTAAACGTTCTCAACGAAAACAAAGAAGAGATCGGTTTGAGAGAGTTGGTCGACGACGATACGGAGTACTTTGAAGAAAAAGAATCTACGCCGGATAAGGAAGTTGATATCTTCGATCTCGGCAACGACGACGATATATTCAGTTTCGGCGACACCAATCCGTTTGCGGAAGACGCGGACGACAAGGACGACGAAAGTATCTTCGACAATATGTTTGAAGACGAAGAGAATTAAGGAGGTGCGGTATGTCAGAAGTAAATAATTTTGATTCAATAAAAATAGGCGTTGCCTCTCCTGAAAAGATCAGATCTTGGTCGCACGGCGAAGTTCTGAAACCCGAAACTATCAATTACAGAACGCAAAAGCCGGAGAAAGACGGTTTGTTCTGCGAGAAGATTTTCGGACCTACCAAGGATTGGGAGTGTCATTGCGGTAAATATAAACGTATCAGATATAAAGGCGTGATCTGCGACAAGTGCGGAGTAGAAGTCACGAAAGCAAAAGTAAGAAGAGAGAGAATGGGACATATCGAGCTTGCAGCTCCGGTATCTCACATTTGGTATTACAAAGGCGTTCCTTCAAGAATAAGCGTAGTGCTTGATCTTTCTCCGAAGGACGTGGATTTGGTACTTTATTTCAACAAGTATATAGTACTTGACGCAGGAAATACCGACCTCAATTATAAAGACGTGATCGAGGATAAGGAACTTGCCGACGTACAAATGAGATATAAGGATAATCTCGGCTCGTTTAGAGTAGGTATGGGCGCGGAAGCGATCAAGGAATTGCTCTCTGCGATAGACCTTGAAAAGGAATCGGCAAAGCTTAAAGCGATCGTTGCCGAGAGCGGAGATAAGGCAAACAGTCAAAGAAGACTCAAAGCCGTAAAGCGTCTTGACATCATTGAAGCGTTCAGAGTAAGCGGAAACAGACCGGAATGGATGGTTTTGGACGTGCTTCCCGTACTCCCGCCTGAACTCAGACCTATGGTTCCGCTTGACGGCGGAAGATATGCGGCTTCCGATCTCAACGATTTATACCGTCGCGTTATCAACAGAAACAACAGACTTAAAAAGCTTATGGAATTCGGCGCTCCCGATATCATCGTGAGAAACGAAAAGAGAATGCTTCAAGAAGCTGTCGACGCCCTTATCGACAACGGCCGCAGAGGCAAAGCCGTTACGGGCCCCGGCAATAGAGAACTCAAATCTTTGACGGCTCTTCTCAAAGGTAAGCAAGGACGTTTCCGTCAGAACCTTTTGGGTAAGCGTGTCGACTACTCCGGACGTTCGGTTATCGTAGTAGGACCTGAACTCAAAATGTATCAATGCGGTATTCCTAAGGAAATGGCGATCGAACTCTTCAAGCCGTTCGTTATGAAGAAGCTTGTCGAGAGAGGCACGTGTCTCAACATCAAGAGCGCAAAGAGAGTAATCGAAAGAGCGCAGGACGACGTAGTATGGGATATACTAGAAGACGTTATCAAAGATCATCCGGTACTTCTCAACCGCGCGCCGTCATTGCACAGACTTTCGATACAGGCATTCGAGCCGGTACTTGTAGAAGGTAGAGCAATCAAATTGCATCCGCTCGTTTGTAGCGCGTTCAACGCAGACTTCGACGGCGACCAGATGGCTGTTCACGTACCTTTGTCCATCGAGGCAAGGACGGAAGCAAGATTTTTGATGCTTTCTACCAACAATATTTTGAAATTGAGCGACGGCAAACCGGTCGTATCGCCAACGCAGGATATGGTTATCGGTTCTTACTATATGACTATGGAAAAGGACGGCGGTCTTGGCGAAGGCAGATATTTCCGCAATCCAGAAGAAGCTATGATGGCTTATCAGGACGGACAGATCAGTTTGCAGTCTAAGATATTCGTAAGAGTGCAAAAAGTCATTGACGGCGTTAAGTATTCTAAGAGATTGCATACTACTATCGGTAGAATTATATTCAATACTGCAATTCCGCAAGATTTGCATTTCGTGCCGAGAGATACGCCTGAACAGCAACTCGACCTCGAAGTAGATTTCAGAGTAGGAAAGAAAGAACTTTCGAGAATAGTTGACGCTTGCTTTAAGTATAAGGGCGCGACAGAGACTTCTATCATACTTGATAGAATCAAGGCTCAAGGTTATAAGTATTCCACGGTAGGCGCAATCACTGCGAGCGTATTCGATATGCACGTACCGCCAATGAAGAAAGAGATCATTGCAGGCGCGGAGAACGACGTAGTAGCTATCGAAAAGCAGTTTAAGAAAGGACGTCTTACCGAAGAAGACAGATATAAGCAGACTATTGCCGTATGGCAAAGGGCTCTTGCCGACATCAACGTAGAACTCAAAAAGGGACTTGACGAGTTCAACCCGATTTGGATGATGGCGAACTCCGGCGCGCGTGGTAGCATGACGCAGATTTCTCAGTTGTGCGGTATGAAAGGACTTGTCGCAGACCCGTCCGGTCGTACTATCGAATTGCCGATAAAGGCGTCTTTGCGCGAAGGCTTGTCGGTACTCGAATACTTTATTTCTTCGCACGGCGGACGTAAAGGTATGGCGGATACGGCGTTGAAGACGGCTGACTCCGGTTACTTGACACGTCGTCTTGTAGACGTATCGCAAGACGTCATCGTCAACGAATTGGATTGCGGCGACAACAGAGGTATCACCGTAGAACTCGAAGGCAACAACGACAAAGAATTCATTGAGCGTATCGACGGAAGATTTGTCATGGAAGACATCGTTGACGAAAACGGAAATTCGATCATTGAAAAAGATACTATGGCTACGCCGGAACAGGCAAAGGCTATCGCCGAAGCAGGCGTTAAGAAAGTCAAGATCAGAAGCGTGCTTATGTGTAAGTCGGCTCACGGCGTATGCGCTAAGTGTTACGGAAAGAATATGGCTTCGGGCAATTCCGTAAAACTCGGCGAGGCAGTCGGTATCATTGCAGCGCAGTCGATCGGCGAACCCGGTACGCAGTTGACGATGAGAACCTTCCACACGGGCGGCGTCGCATTGTCGGGCGATATAACGAACGGTCTTCCTAGAGTAGAAGAGTTGTTTGAAGCAAGAAGACCGAAAGGTCAGGCTTTGGTCGCAGATATTGCGGGCGAAGTATCTATTGATACGAATAAGAGAGTTTTGACGATCGTTTCGCCAAAGGGAGACAAGGTAGATTACAAACTCGTCTTTGGACAGAAACTCAAAGTTGAGGATGGACAAACGGTTGCGGCGGGCGACGTATTGACGCAAGGCAGCATCTATCCGCAGGATATTTTGAGAACGAAGGGCGTAAGAGGCGTTCAAGACTATATCATCAAGGAAGTTAAAATTCCTTATGCAAGCGCCGGCGTTGACATCAACGAAAAGCATATCGAGATAGTCGTAAGACAAATGCTTAGAAAGGTCAAGATAGAAAATCAAGGCGATACGACTATGATGCCGGGCGAGTATGTCGACATCTTCGCATACGAGGCTGAAAACGAAAAAGTTATTGAAAACGGAGGCCGTCCGGCTACCGCAAAGAGAACGTTGCTCGGTATTACAAAAGCCGCTTTGGCTACCGAATCGTTCCTCTCGGCAGCGTCGTTCCAAGAGACCGCAAAGGTACTTACGGAAGCGGCTATCAAGAACAAGGTCGATCATCTTATTGGACTTAAAGAAAACGTTATTCTCGGTAAGCTCATTCCTGCCGGTACAGGTATGAAGCGTTATCGCAATATCGTATCCTTGCCTGCAAACAGCGCGGAGAGCAGAATCGTCGAAGAGAGTATTTCCGATAAATTCGCAATGGAAGACGATATAGAAGACTAATTCTTAAATTCTTCGGACGGTATTACCGTCCGAAGAAACGGAAAACTTAATATTTAATTCTATAAAGAGTGTGGGAGTGACGGACACTGAGAACACACAGCAACCTCATGTAAGGTGCTAAATTCCGCAAGTATACTTGATAGATAGAAGGAAATTGCTTACAGTCGCTATCAAAGTATGGCGACTGTTTATTTATTGAGCAAAAGAAAAGGAGCAGATATGATAAAAAGATTATTTACAAGCGAGAGCGTAACGGAAGGACATCCCGACAAAGTGTGCGACAAGATATCCGACAGCATACTCGACGCTTTGCTTGAACAAGACCCAACGAGCCGCGTCGCTTGTGAGACGTGTACTAATACGGGCTTTATACTCGTAATGGGCGAGATCACGTCTAATGCAAACGTCGATTATGAGAGCATAGTCAGGAAGGCGGCTTTGGAAATCGGTTACGACAGCGAAGAAAAAGGACTAGACGGCAATATGTGCGAAGTGCTTATTAGATTGGACAAGCAGTCTGCCGATATAGCTATGGGAGTAGACAGCTCGTTTGAAAACAAGCAAAAGGGCGGAGATAAATATGATTTGATTGGCGCGGGAGATCAAGGTATGATGTTTGGTTATGCTTGCAACGAAACTCCTGTTTTGATGCCTATGCCGATATATTTATCGCATAAACTTACCGCGCGACTTACCGAAGTTCGTAAATCCGGAGAATTGAAGTATCTTAGACCTGACGGTAAAGCGCAGGTGTCCGTCGAATACGTAGACGACAAAGTGAGCAGGATAGAAGCGATAGTGCTTTCCGCGCAACACGATGACGACGTAGATACCGATACTTTGAGAAAAGACCTTAAAAAACACGTTATCGACGCAGTTATTCCCAACGGTCTTATAGATAGCAATACCAAGATATATATCAATCCGACCGGCAGATTCGTTATCGGCGGACCGCATGGCGACAGCGGACTGACCGGTAGGAAAATAATCGTAGACACCTACGGCGGCTACTGTCCTCACGGCGGCGGAGCTTTTTCAGGCAAGGACAGCACAAAGGTTGACAGATCTGCATGTTATATGGCTAGATACGTCTGCAAAAATATTGTCGCAAGCGGTATCGCAGAGAGATGTCAGTTGGACGTAGCGTACGCTATTGGCGTGGCAAAACCTGTCTCCATCAACGTAAATACCTTTGGAACAAGCAAATTGAACAATGTTCAAGTTGCTAAAATTGTCGAGCAGGTGTTCGATATGCGACCTTTGGCGATAATTGAACAACTTGGATTGAGAAAACCGCAATTCGCAAAGACGAGCAATTACGGACACTTCGGAAGAGAAGATCAGGGCTTTAAGTGGGAAGTATGCGATAAAGCAGAAGAGATAGCTCGTATTGCTTCGACTATGGCATAACTGTATAGTTTAAGTTGACATAAAGCGTAATATAACTTACAATATAGGGGGAACAAGTCAACGTGTCCCCCTATTTAATTTTTGCTGACAAGAAAGCGGAGAAGAGAATGGAAATTGTCAAAGGCTACGTAGAGGAAATAGTTTTTAGAAACGTCGACAACGGATATTGCGTAATATACGTCAATGCCGACGATACGCTTTTGACGGCTGTGGGAAATTTCCCGCCTATCGAAGAGGGCGAATATCTGGAAATGAAAGGCGAATACGTGATGAACAGCAAGTTTGGAGAGCAGTTCAACGTCAGCAGCAGCAAAGTTATCAGCCCCGATTCTTTGGAATCGATTTGTAAATATCTATCAAGCGGACTTTTTTACGGAGTGGGCGAAGTGACGGCGAAAAACATCGTCGACGCTTTCGGCGTTCAAGCGTTGGAGGTAATTGAGAAATACCCTAATAAAATTGCGCAGGTAAGAGGACTTTCGCTCAAAAAGGCGATGGCTATACACGAGGCTTATATCGTGCATAAGGAACAGCAAGCGACTATCGTCTATTTGCAAAACTTTGATATTTCTTTAAATCTTGCTCTTAAAATTTATAAGAAGTATGGCGACGGAACAAAGCGCGTAATAGAAAAAAATCCTTATCAAATGGTCGAAGACGTTGACGGCGTAGGTTTTATCACGGCGGATAAGATCGCGCTCAATATGGGATTCGATCAATTCAGCAGGTTTCGTATAAGCGCCGGCATAGGTCACGTCCTGCAAGAAAGCGCAAACAAAAACGGACATACCTATTTGCCTAGAGAGGACGTAACGAGAGAAGTTTGCCGACTTTTGAAAATGGACTTTGAAGAGTATAGTTTTATGGTCGAAAGCATTATTCTCGACAACGTCGTTATGGGTAAGATAATAATCGTAGATCAAGACGGCGAAGAGCGCGTGATGCTTACCAAAATGTACGAACACGAAAACGGCATTGCCAAATGTATAGCGGATATGCTTTTGAATGCCACCGATTTCCATTTAAACTTTGACGCGGATATTATAGATTTTCAAAAGTCGCACAACATTACTTTGCACGAAGGGCAGATAGAAGCAATAAAGAATTGCGTAAAATACGGAGTCAACGTCATCACCGGCGGTCCGGGCACGGGCAAGACTACGATCATCAACTGTATTATATATTTGCTCAAAAAGCAATACGCAAAATTCGTGCTTTGCGCGCCCACAGGCAGAGCGTCAAAGAGATTGGCGGAAGCTACGGGAGAAGACGCGAAGACTATCCATAGACTTTTGGATCTGGACTTCACCGGCGGAAAAGGTCATTTTAATTTCAACGAAGATACTAGGCTCAACGCCGACGTCGTCATAGTCGACGAAGTGAGTATGTGCGACGAATACGTTTTTCACGCTTTGGTAAGAGCTATCAAGAAAGGCGCAAGATTGATTTTAGTCGGCGACAAAGATCAGTTGCCGTCCGTCGGGGCAGGTAATATCCTTGCCGATATTATTTCCTGCGGAGTGATACCTATCAATTACCTTACGCATATTTACAGACAAAGCGACGACAGTCTTATAATAGAAAACGCGCATAAAGTCAATCAAGGTCAAATGCCCACGATAGACAACCGCTCAAAAGACTTTTTCTTCGACGCGCAGTCTGATACTCAGATAATGCTCAAAAACTGCATTGACCTTACTACCAAAAGACTCCCGTCTTTTGCAAAAATATCGCCCAAGGATATACAAGTCCTTTGTCCTATGAAAAAAGGCGTTTTAGGCGTGGAAAATATCAATATAGAAATGCAAAAGGCGCTAAATCCTCCATCTGCCGACAAAGGCGAGATACGTTCGGGCAGTAATATTTTCAGAGTAGGGGATAAGATAATCCACACCGTCAACAACTATCAAATGGAATGGGTGTCGCCTTACGGCGTGAGCGGCGCGGGCGTGTTCAACGGAGATATAGGCTATATAATTGAAGTCAACAAGAGCCAACCGAGTATGAAAGTTGAATTCGACGACGGCAAGATCGCTACTTATAAGCAGGAGAATTTCGACGAACTTTCTCTTGCCTACGCGATCAGTATCCACAAGTCGCAGGGCTCGGAATTTCCCGCGGTAATTATTACAGTAAGCGGAGGCAATCCTTTCCTTATGACGAGAAATCTCCTCTATACGGCAATCACAAGAGCAAAATCTTTTGTGGTGATAGAGGGTTCAAAAGAAAGCGTAGCAAAAATGGTTAAAAACGACTATACCGCAAAGCGTAATACGTTGCTCTGCGATTTCATCAAAGAAAATTGCAAAAAGGTCGGATTAGATAAATAGCTGACGCGGAAAATTCCAAAAGTATAAAAATCACTTAATTAATCAACAAACGTGTATGAATACAAGCAGACTGTTGCGTCTGCTTGTTTATATATTCAACGGCTTTCAATATTCCGACACAATACTCTCAAAATTGCGCGCTACAATGACTACGCTATCTACTAAAAAACTTGACTTATATATTTTTAGTATGTTAGTATTTATATTGGCAGAATTTGCCAAAGGAAGGTGACACTATGGGAATATTCGGAAAAATTTTTCCTAGCCACAACGACAGAGAATTAAAAAGAATTAACAAGACGGTAGACAAGGTCGTAGCTTTGGAGGACAAGTTCAAGGCGATGAGCGACGACGAGTTGAAGGCTTGTACTGCGCAATATATGCAAAGATATCAAGACGGCGAGAGTCTTGATTCGCTGTTGCCCGAAGCGTTTGCGACCGTGAGGGAAGCGAGCGCCAGAGTTCTTGGGATGAGACACTTTTACGTTCAGCTCGTGGGTGGCGTAGTCTTGTATCAGGGAAGGATCGCCGAGATGCGTACAGGTGAAGGTAAGACTTTGGTCGCGACGCTTGCCGGCTATCTCAAAGCGCTTGCAAAGCAGGGCGTGCACGTCGTGACCGTAAACGAATATTTGGCAAGGCGCGACGCGGAGTGGATGGGCAAGGTATATAAATTCCTAGGTCTTACGGTGGGTATCAACTGCTCGGGTATGTCTAGAGAAGATAAAGTCAACGCTTACAACTGCGATATTACGTACAGCACCAACAACGAACTTGGCTTTGACTATCTAAGAGATAATATGGTCACCGACAATTCTATGAAGGTGCAAAGGAGTCTTGAATTCGCGATAGTGGACGAGGTGGACAGTATCTTAGTCGACGAAGCGAGAACGCCGCTTATCATCAGCGGAAGAGGCAAGAAGTCAAGCGATACCTATATCACGGCAAATAATTTCGTGCTTACGCTTACTCCCGAAGACTACGAGATAGGCGAAAAGGAAAAATCGGTATTTCTCAATGAAAACGGAACGGAAAAAGCGGAGAAATATTTCAACGTCGAAAATCTTTCCGACTATGAAAATCAGTCGTTGAAACACTATATCGACAATGCTCTCAAAGCCAACTTCATAATGAAAGAGGAAGACAACTACATCGTCGTTGACAAAGAAGTAATTATCATTGACGAATTCACCGGCAGACAGATGGTGGGCAGAAGGTTTAGCGACGGACTGCACCAAGCTATCGAAGCCAAAGAAGGCGTGCCTATTAAGTCGGAAGACAAGACTATGGCGACGATCACTTTCCAAAACTTTTTCAGACTTTACAAAAGACTTTCGGGTATGACCGGTACGGCAAAGACGGAAGAGAATGAGTTTGATACGATATACGGACTTGACGTCGTAGTAATTCCTACCAATAAACCCGTAATAAGAATAGACGAGCCCGATATTCTTTTCAAGACAAAAAACGGCAAGTATAAAGCGATAATCGAGGACATCAAAAAGTGTTACGAGAGACGTCAGCCGGTGCTTGTCGGTACGGTAAGCGTAGAGAAATCAGAAGAGTTGTCGCGCATACTCAAAAAGCAGGGAATTCCCCACAACGTACTCAATGCAAAGAATCACGAAAAAGAAGCGGAGATAGTTGCTCAAGCGGGTAAGAGCGGAGCGGTTACGATCTCCACAAATATGGCAGGTAGAGGTACGGATATACTCTTGGGCGGTAATCCCGAATTTCTCGCTAAGCAGAAACTTTCCAACTTAGGATATCCGCACGACCTTATAGAGCAAGCTGTATCTTACGCCAACACGGACGACGAAGCTATACTCAAAGCGAGAGCCGATTATAAGAAATATTACGATTTGTTTGCAAAGGACACCAACGCGGAAAAGCAGGAAGTCATAGCGGCAGGCGGATTGAGAATAATAGGTACGGAGCGTAATGAAGCGCGTCGTATTGACAACCAGTTGAGAGGACGTAGCGGTCGTCAAGGCGATCCCGGCTCTTCTGTATTCTATCTTTCGATGGAAGACGATATGATGAGAATTTACGGCGGAGAGCATATGTTGAAGATCGCCGACGCGTTGCACTTGGATGAGGATACGCCTATCGTAAGCAAGATAATCACAAGGCAGGTCGAATCGTCGCAGGCGAGAGTAGAGGACAGAAACTTTTCTATCCGCAAACACGTTCTTGGCTATGACGACGTAATGAACAAACAAAGAGAGATCATTTACGAGCAGAGAAACGTGGTGCTTGACGGTATGGACGTGCACGTTCAGATACTCGCTATGATGGAAGCCGTTATTACAAAAATATGTACGACTTACGTCGATTATAAAGAAGACCATAGAAATTGGAATTACGAGGACTTCAACAAGCAATTGGAGGACAGCGTTTTGGAGAGCGGAACGGAACTCGTTACGCCCGATTACATTGCCGACCTTGCCGATAATTCCATAAGCGGGCTAGTGTCAAGTATCTATGAGATCGCAAAAGAACAGTACGAAAAGAAATGCGATTTCGTCAAGAATGAGATAGGCATAGACTTTGCAAGATTTGAAAGAGACTGTATGCTTTACAACGTCGATACCAAATGGATGAACCATATTGATGATATGAGTCAGCTCAAACAAGGTATCGGACTTGTCGCTTATGCGCAGAGAGATCCCGTCACTCAATATAAATTCGAGGGCGCGGAAATGTTTGACGCTATGGTAGAGTCAATACAGTACGACACAGTGCGTACGCTAGTCAAGTGCAAGTTTGAAAAAGCAACGCAGACGCAGTCCAAAGAGCAGAACGAGATCATTACCAACGAGGAAGTCAATAAGACTAGGACTGTAATCAAGGAGAAGAAGCCCCGTCCAAACGATAAATGTCCGTGCGGGAGCGGGAAGAAGTATAAGCAGTGTTGCGGAAGATGATCGACCGCGCAAAAGCGGCGCGCCTTTTGTGTCCTAACGACTAGAACGCCCTCGTGGTCGCGTACGGAAAGTACGCTCGCCGCTCGGTTGTTAGTGCGCAAACAAAAAGCACACCACTCTCCGCGGTTTTGGTTTGGTGGAGTATAAATAGTCATATCTTACGCCTGACGTCTTGACAAGCAAGACCCGTTACTTCGACCGAAGCGGAGAAATCTAAAACAAATATGATTAATAATATAAAAGTATATAAAGGTAAATAAGTATGCTTACTATAGAACAAGCTAAATGGGACTATTCAAAGATAAATAAATCGCTACTCGAAGTGAGAGAGGCGTTGGATTATGACGGACTTGCAAAGCGCGCGGAAGAATTGAGAACCGAGCAGGGGAAAGACGGCTTTTGGGAGGATATGGAAAACGCTCAGCAAGTCAATCGTGAACTTTCCAGAATAGAGACCAAGATAAAACACTTCGATAAGTTGTATTCGCAAGGCGAAGATTTGCAGGTGCTTATTGAGTTGACGGAAGACGGCGGAAGCGAAGCGGAGTTGGAAGAGTTGCAAACGGAGCTCGATTCTTTTTCTGCAAACGTCGAAAGTCTTAGACTGGAAACGTTGCTCAAAGGTAAGTATGACGCCAACAACGCAATACTCACTTTGCACGCAGGAGCAGGCGGAACGGAAGCGCAGGACTGGGCGAATATGCTGTATAGAATGTATACTAGATATTCCGAAAGAGTAGGCTATAAAGTCGTAGAGGTGGACAAACTTGCAGGCGACGAAGCGGGTATTAAGAGCGTTACGTTCAAGGTAATAGGCGAAAACGCTTACGGCTATCTAAAATCGGAAAAGGGCGTGCATAGACTTGTCAGGATCTCGCCGTTTGATTCCAACGCAAGACGGCATACGTCTTTTGCTTCTTTGGAAGTAATGCCTGAGATAGAAAATCAAAACGAGATAAAAATTAACAGCGAAGATTTGAAGATAGATACTTACCGAAGCGGCGGCGCAGGCGGACAGCACGTCAACAAGACGGAGAGCGCAATAAGAATTACGCACATACCGACGGGCATCGTAGTACAGTGTCAAAACGAACGCAGTCAGATACAGAACAGAGAACAAGCTATGGGTATGCTGATATCAAAACTTATCGAAAGACAAGAGCGCGAGATGCAGGAAAAAGAACTAGAACTCAAAGGCGACATAAAGAAGATCGAATGGGGCAGTCAAATACGCAGTTACGTTTTCTGTCCTTACACAATGGTAAAAGACCACCGCACGGGCTGCGAAACGGGCAATATTTCCGCAGTTATGGACGGAGATATTGAGCAGTTTATTTTTGACTATCTTAAAAAAGCAAACTAACGCAACGTCGCATATAATAGTCCTCTTTTCACTACGCTCGTCGTGTCTTGGAAAGTCGACGCGCGGAGTATTTGAATAAAAGATATGAAATACATTGATATAGCCAATCAAAAATTAGAAGAAATGCGCAATCGCGAGGATATTGTAATTCTTGCGATAGAGAGTTCTTGCGACGAGACGGCAGTCGCGGTAATGAAAGGACGGCAGTTGCTTTCCAACGTTATCGCTTCGCAGATAGATATACACAAACGCTTTGGAGGAGTAGTACCGGAGATAGCGTCGAGAAATCATACGATGGCTATCGACAGCGTTACCAAGCAAGCGCTTGAAGAAGCGAACTTAACTCTTGACAGAGTGGATTGTATTGCGGTGACTTACGGCGCGGGACTTTTGGGCGCGTTGCTCGTTGGAGTATCCTATGCCAAAGCTTTGGCTTACGCAACTCAAAAACCGCTCATTGCAGTCAATCATATCAAAGGTCATATCGCGGCAAACTATATTGCAAACCCCGATCTTCAACCGCCATATCTTTGTTTGATAGCAAGCGGAGGACATACGACTATCGCTTACGTCAAATCGCTTACCGAAGTTGAGATAAAGGGTACTACGCAAGACGACGCTTGCGGAGAAGCGTTCGACAAAGTGGCGAGAGTGTTGGGCTTGCCATATCCGGGCGGTCCGCAAATAGAGAAGTTGGCAAAGGATGGCGTGGCGAATATCCCTTTGCCTACGCCGTATAAAGACAAAGATACTTACGATTTTTCTTACAGCGGTATAAAGACGGCGGTCATCAATTACGCTCACAAACGCGAGCAGAGAGGCGAAACGCTCAATCGAGCCGATCTTGCTTGTTCTTTCCAAGAGAAGGTCACGGATATTATGGTGGACAATACTTTGCGTTGCGCCGTGGATATGAAAGTCGATACCGTAGTTATTGCTGGCGGAGTCGGCGCGAACGGGGTATTGAGAGAAAAGATGGAAGTCCGCGCCAAAGAAAAGGGGATAAAAGTTTTTTATCCGCCAATGAGACTTTGCACGGATAACGGAGCAATGATAGCTTCGCAAGCCTACAATATGATCAAATCGGGCGCGACGTCAAGCGATATCGATTTGGACGCCAACGCGAACGTGCGCGTGTTCGATTAAATACTTCAATTAAATACAGTGTAGATAGAGAACTTTACTATTAGTCGTATTGATTGAAGAGTTTTGTCATTTTGAGAGAAGCGTAGTGGCGCGGAGTAATTTCTTTCCTTGTCCGTCATTTTTATTATATATCCTATAAATTTAATTTAGTTATTTTTTGATTGCAAAACGCTTGACTAAAATTTTAATACCATATAAAATATGTATGTTATGAGTAAAATTCTACTCGTATGCTTAATATTGCTCAAAAAAACTGCGGGTGTGGCAGTTTTTGGTCAATAAATATGAGATTATCCTTCGGGGTTGCTGGATAACTCATCCGACACATAAACACAGGAGGTTCATGAAATGCCAACAATCAATCAGTTAATCAGGCAAGGTCGCGAGAAACAAGTCAAGAAATCTACTGCGCCAATCATGCAGAAGAATCCGCAAAAGAGAGGCGTATGCCTTTCCGTTACGACTACTTCTCCCAAAAAACCTAACTCCGCTTTGAGAAAGATTGCCAGAGTTCGTCTTGTAAACGGTCTTGAGGGTACTATTTATATCCCGGGTATCGGACACAATTTGCAAGAGCACAGCGTCGTTCTTATCAGAGGCGGCAGAGTTAGAGACTTGCCGGGTGTAAGATATCACATTATTCGTGGTACGTTGGATAGCGCAGGCGTTGCAAAACGTATGCAGGCTAGATCTAAATATGGCGCAAAGAGACCTAAATAAGGCGAGCCTATTTAGTCGGATGTAATTTATTATTCACAATCTAAAAAAGGAGGTATATTTATGCCAAGAAGAAATTCGGTCCCTGTCAGGGACGTATTGCCGGATCCTATGTACGGCAGTAAGGTTATCACTAAATTTGTCAATCAAATTATGTGGGACGGTAAGAAAGGTACGGCGCAATCGATCGTATACGGCGCTTTCGATATAATAGAACAAAAGTTGGGTATGCCAGCTATGGAGGTATTCAACAAGGCTATGGAGAACGTAATGCCTTCTCTTGAAGTTAAGGCTCGTCGCGTAGGCGGTTCTACTTATCAGGTTCCTATGGAGATTCGTCCTGCAAGAAAGCAGACTCTCGCTATCAGATGGCTCGTTATGTTTTCTCGCAAGAGAGGCGAAAAGACCATGGTCGAGAGAGTTGCCGCAGAATTGATGGACGCATACAACAATACGGGCAATTCCGTTAAAAAGAAAGAAGATATGCACAGAATGGCAGAAGCAAACAAGGCTTTCGCTCACTATCGTTGGTAATATCCGCGATACTTATTTAAGAGGTAAAAAATGGCTAGAGAATATTCTTTGGAAAATACAAGAAATATCGGCATCATGGCGCACATCGATGCCGGCAAGACCACTACCAGTGAAAGAATTTTGTTCTATACCGGTATCAATCACAAGATCGGCGAAGTACACGAAGGCGCCGCTACGATGGACTGGATGGAGCAGGAGCAAGAAAGAGGTATCACAATTACTTCCGCTGCTACGACCACTCACTGGAAAGGTACTTGCATCAACCTTATCGATACACCGGGACACGTTGACTTCACCGTAGAAGTAGAACGTTCCTTGCGTATTCTTGACGGCGCTGTCGCATTGTTCTGCGCAAGAGGCGGCGTTGAGCCGCAGTCGGAGACCGTTTGGAGACAGGCGACTAAGTACCACGTACCGAGAATTGCGTTTGTCAACAAAATGGACAAAGACGACGGCAATTATTTCAGAACTATCGAAATGATGAATAAAAGACTCAGCGCAAACGCGGTTGCTATGCAATGCCCGATCGGCGCAGAGAAAAACTTCAAAGGTATCGTCGATCTTTTGACGATGAAAGCTTATTACAACGAAGGCAAGAACGGCGAGATCCTTACCGAGAAGGAAATACCTGAAGACGTATTAGAGCAAGCTGAAGAATTGAGAGCTGCTTTGATTGAAAAGGTAGCTGAGTTCGACGACGAACTTATGGAAAAATTCTTTGAGGGCGATTTGAGTTTGGAGGCTATGCCTAAGTCTATGCTTCAACCGATCATCAGAAAAGCAACGATTGATATGAAGATCACTCCTGCTTTCTGCGGTACTTCGCTTGGAAATAAGGGCACTCAGCTTTTGCTTGACGCAGTAGTTGACTATTTGCCGGCTCCTACCGACGTTCCTAACGTTGAAGGTTACGCTCCCGGCAAGAAAGAAGACGTCATAGTTCGTAAATCTTCCGACAGCGAGAAGTTCAGCGGACTTGCTTTCAAGATCGCGACCGATCCGTTTATCGGAAAACTCGCTTTCTTCAGAGTATATTCGGGCGTGCTTACCAAAGGTTCGTACGTTTACAATTCCACAAAGGACAGGAGAGAAAGAGTCGGCCGTCTTGTTAGAATGCACGCAAACAGCCGTACCGAGATCGACGAGGCTTATGCAGGCGACATCGTTGCTATCGTAGGTCTTAAAGATACGACGACAGGCGATACGCTTTGCGACGAAAGCGCTCCGATCATTCTCGAATCTATGGAATTCCCGGATCCCGTTATCCAAATCGCTATCGAGCCTAAGACGAAAGCGGGACAGGAAAAGATGGGACTTGCTTTGCAGAAACTTGCAGAAGAAGACCCGACATTCAAGACCTATACCGATCAGGAAACAGGTCAAACGATCATCGCAGGTATGGGCGAATTGCACTTGGATATAATCGTAGACAGATTGAAGAGAGAATTCAAGGTAGAAGCAAACGTAGGCGCTCCGCAAGTTGCTTACCGTGAGACGATCCGCGAGACAGTTAACGCAGAAGGCTTGTTCAAGAGACAGTCGGGCGGTAAAGGTCAGTACGGACATTGTAAAATCGTTATTTCGCCTAACGAACCGGGCAAGGGCTTTACGTTCGTTGATAAGACCGTCGGCGGTAGTATTCCGAAGGAATATATTCCGGCTGTCGAAGCAGGTATCAAAGAAGCTTCCAAGGGCGGTATAATCGCAGGATACGAAATGGTAGACTTCAACGTAGATCTTATGGACGGATCTTACCACGAAGTAGACTCTTCGGAAATGGCGTTCAAGATCGCAGGATCTATGGCGTTTAAGGACGGCGCGTCCAAGGCTAAGCCTGTACTTTTGGAGCCTATCATGAGCGTTGAAGTACAAGCTCCGGACGACTATCTCGGTACTATTCTCGGCAGCGTAACAGCTCGTAGAGGTAATATCAAGACCACTGAAGAGAGAAACGGCGTTCAAGTTGTAGACGCAGAAGTTCCGCTCGCAGAAATGTTCGGTTATGCTACTGATCTTCGTGGCGCAACGCAGGGCAGAGGTAACTTTGTAATGCAGTTTGACCACTATGCAGAAGTTCCTAAGTCGGTATCCGAAAAGATCATCGGCGCAAGAGCTAAAAAAGACTAACATTTTATTTAATTTATAAATAAAGGTTGACAAAATACAAAAAACATAATAAAATAAAAAAGATAAAAAATAAAAGACCATTCATTTTTATATTTTTAGGAGGATATTTAATATGGCAAAGGCTAAATTCGAAAGAAATAAACCACACGTAAATATCGGTACGATCGGTCACGTTGACCACGGTAAGACCACTCTTACAGCCGCTATTACAATGTATTCATCCGCTAAGGGCTTTGCTCAAAAGATGAGATATGACGAAATCGATAAGGCTCCGGAAGAGAGAGAAAGAGGTATTACGATCAATACCGCTCACGTTGAGTACGAGACCGCTGGTCGTCACTACGCTCACGTTGACTGCCCGGGACACGCGGACTACGTTAAGAACATGATCACCGGCGCAGCTCAGATGGACGGCGCTATCTTGGTAGTTGCTTCTACCGACGGCCCGATGCCACAGACAAGAGAGCACATTCTTCTTGCTCGTCAGGTAGGCGTTCCTTATATCGTAGTATTTATGAACAAGACAGACCAAGTTGACGATCCCGAACTTCTCGAGCTCGTTGAAATGGAAATCAGAGAACTTTTGAACGAGTACGGTTTCCCTGGCGACGATACTCCGATCATCAAGGGTTCTGCGCTTTTGGCTTTGGAAGCTGCTTCCAATGACAAGGCTGACGATCCTGCTTGCGCTTGCATTCAAGAACTTCTTGATGCAGTTGACGCATATATCCCTGCTCCTGAGCGTGATACAGACAAGCCGTTCCTTATGCCTGTCGAAGACGTATTCACGATCACCGGTAGAGGTACAGTTGCTACTGGTAGAGTAGAAAGAGGTGTTGTTAAGGTTCAAGATAAGGTTCAAATCGTTGGTATCAAACCGACCGTTGACACGACTGTTACAGGTCTTGAAATGTTCAGAAAGTTGCTCGACGAAGCATTCGCAGGCGACAACGTTGGCGCATTGCTCCGTGGTATCGACAGAAAGGGTATCGAGAGAGGTCAAGTTCTTGCTAAACCGGGTACTATCAATCCGCACACCAAGTTCGCTTCTCAAGTATACGTATTGACCAAGGACGAAGGCGGTCGTCATACACCGTTCTTCAACGGATATCGTCCTCAGTTCTATTTCAGAACAACCGACGTTACCGGTTCTATCCAACTCCCTGCTGGTGTTGAAATGGTTATGCCTGGCGATAACATCAATATGGACGTTACCCTTATTACTCCGATCGCTATCGAAGAAGGACTTCGTTTCGCTATCCGTGAAGGTGGCAGAACGGTTGGTTCCGGCGTCGTAGCTAAGATCACTGAGTAATTTTAGACAAACAAAATTAAGAGGCTTCCGAATGGGAGTCTCTTTTTTGGTTTGTTCGGCGGAAAGCGAATATAGACAAAAGTAAAGCGTTATCTTTTTCGCCATTTAGACACGTAAAAAAAGTTTCTCGTACTTGCCGTACGAGGAACTTTTTTCTATGTCCAACTGACAAAAAATCGCCATTTTACTAATTGCAAATCCCATTGCTGCCAAACGTTTTTGGTTAGTATTCTACTGTGACCGCCAACAGAGCAGAGCATTTTCAATTTAGATGGAAGGCGTCAGGGAGATTATCCCAACTTCTTCACTATTCACTTTTCACTCTTCACTATTTATTGGTAGTGTATGGCTTTAAGTGTGTTTGCAATTATTTAAGCCATATTTTTTAGCGATAGCAAGAAAGAATTCGCAAATCAGCTGTACCAAAAACTATGAGCAAATAATTACAAAACACACTTAGCCGCTTCAAAGTCCGCGTTCCGGTTATTTCATTGATTTATTTTCAAAATGTTTTTACTTCAAAATTTATTAGTTTTACACGATTAGCAAAATGTTGCTAAACGCAAATGAAAACGATTTTTTTATACTTTGCTAGCATTGATAGCAAGGAATATTAATTACTTATATTGCCGTCCACTTGAGGGGAAGGTGTCACGAAGAGGCAGAAGGGGTGTCCATCCTAACTTTTTCACTATTTACTATAATAAAACGGTGGAGAGTGGTGAGATTTTCGTATTAGCGGAAGAAGACCGAGCCACCCAGTGTACTTTGTGTACACGGTGAGCGAGTG
>CAMWIL010000023.1 GCA_947174325.1 uncultured Clostridia bacterium | reverse complement strand
ATTTATACTGTTTATTATCGCCTTTGACCTAACGGGTCAAAGGCGATTGAGTTAAGAGTGAAAAGTTAAGAAGTACGGATTGAGATTTCTAGACTTCGCTCAAAATGACAGAACTACGGAGTTTTAGGCGAAAAGTGTGTTTTGTAATTATTTGCTCATAGTTTTTGGTTTAACTGATTTGCAAAATTTTTTTTGCTATCGCTAAAAAATATGGCTTAAATAATTGCAAAATACACTTAAAGCCATACGCAAATAAAAAAATAATCAGATAAAGATCTCTCCACATTGGTCGAGGTGACAGTAAACGAAAACGAGCAAGCAGAGAGCTTGCTCGTTTTGTGATTTTCAAATTATTTTTTGTATTTCAATTTTTTATATTCGGTATCGGGCGCGCTTATATAGCCGGCGACTTTGCTGTCGGTTTCAAAGATTATATTGTCGGCATTATCAAGAGCGAGTTGTAAATTCTCAGGAGTGCGTATCGTCCAAGCAACAATAATCAAATTCGGATTTAGTTTTTTGAGTTTTTTATAATAAGCGCTAGGTAGATTTTTTATGGATACTGCCAAGAAATCAACGTACTTATGCTGTTTGTATGCGCGGACCATTATCTTGTGAAGCGCATACCAATCGCACAGCTGTCCCAATATTACTTCGGGATGATTTGCCGCCCACCAACGCACGACTCTTGGATCGAAGGATTCGATACAATAGTTGCCTTTATATTTTTTTAGTTCTTCCCATACCTGCGAGCAAGTCAAATCGACTGTTTTCGTAGGTTTGATCTCTATTACAAGATTTACTTGACCCGCAACAAGATCCAATACTTCCGAAAACGTCGGAATAGAATATTTAGTATTCATAAGTTTGTATTCTTCAAGACGGGAAGTATCTACGTCAGTAACTTTTCCATCTCTAAGGCAGGTGCGTTTTAGCTTTGGATCGTGATGTACGATAAGCGTTCCGTCATTGGTTCTCCATACGTCGAATTCTATTCCGTAACCATGCTGTATAGCGTTTTCAAATGCGCCGAGAGAGTTTTCGGGAAGCGTTTTGTTGTCGTGCAATCCTCTGTGCGCGACAACGGTTTTGGTAAGCCAGCTTGTTTGTTTCTCCATAATATTCTCCTTATTCAATATCCCAAAGTTTCGTTGATAATTACCGCGTATACGTTTTCTTGGAGCCTTGTGGGATGATGGGATATCAACGTCGCGTTGCAGATACAGTCTTCGCTGTCGCAGTAGCAACATTGCCCGCTTGTTGCGCAAGGCGTGTTTTTATTGAGTCTTTTTGCATTGAGATGGCAAGCGTGATTTCTAATGCGATCAATCGCGCTGTCCAGATCCGCAGTAATCTTGTTTACGCCTAAAACGTAAACGATATTTTTTACGCCGTAGGCGAGCGCGGAAATTCTGTTTGCCGTGCCGTCTATGTTTACGAAATCGCCGCCTTCTGTCAGCGCGTTTGTCGAAGATATGTACCAATCGCTAGATCCTGCGAGTTGGTGAAGTCGGTCTTTGAGATCAGGCGAGATCGTGTCGTAAGAATACACTTTATTGCCTTGCGCTACAAGGCGAAAGTCAAGCGCAAGTTCCTTTACCGTCATACTTCCGCCAAATCCTACGCTTGAAGTTTTTGGTATTAGATCGAGTATAAAATTGACGGCGCTTTCTCTGTCTTGGAAATAAAAAGGTTTGAATCCTTTTCTTTTGAGATTGTCGAGTGTTTGTTCTATCTGCATGATTGCTCCTTTTCAGTCAACTGATCTGCTAATTATTAGTATAATAAAGCCGTTTTGTCTGCGCTATATAATTATTATACAAAATATATTTGCTAAAATCTATATTTTTTTATATAATAATAAAAAAACGGTAACAAAATAGTTTATGCCAAAAAATCAAGACAATATCAGAAATTTTTGTATAGTAGCGCATATCGATCACGGCAAAAGCACGTTGGCGGACTGTATTATGGACGTTACGCAGACTGTGGCTAAGCGCGACGCTAAGGAACAACTTCTCGACAGTATGGATATCGAGAGGGAGCGCGGTATTACTATAAAACTCACTCCCGTTACTATGAAATACGAATATCAAGGCAAGGAGTATATTTTCAATCTTATAGATACTCCCGGTCACGTCGATTTTACTTACGAGGTTTCGCGTTCGCTCAAAGCTTGCGAGGGAGCTATTTTGATCGTTGACGCGTCGCAGGGCATAGAAGCGCAAACGCTTACAAACGTTTATCTAGCGCTTGACAACGATTTGGAGATTTTACCGGTTATCAATAAAATTGACCTTCCTTCCGCCCGTCCTGACGAAGTAAAGGCGGAGATCGAGGACGTCATTGGACTTGACGCGCAAAACGCGCCGCTGATTTCGGCAAAAGAATGTATAGGCATAGAAGAGGTGTTAAAGCAGGTCATTGAATTGTTGCCTTCGCCAAAGGGTGATTACGATAAGCCTTTCAAAGCTTTGATCTTTGACTCGTACTACGATCCTTATAAAGGCGCGATTTCATTCATTAGAGTATTCGACGGAGAAGTAAAACCGGGAGACAGAATAAGAATGTGCGTTACCGGTAAAGAGTTTGACGTTACGGAAGTAGGCGTATTCGTGCCTAAAATGCAGGCGAGGGAAAGTCTTTCGGCAGGCGACGTAGGTTATTTGTGCGCCAGTATCAAGAACGTCAGCGATACAAAAGTCGGAGATACGATACTTTTTGCTGACGACAGAACGAGTACGCCGCTAGACGGCTATAAAGAAGCTTCGCCTATGGTATTCTCAGGTATTTATCCTGCGGACGGATCTAAGTATAACGATCTAAAAGACGCTTTGGAAAAACTCAAACTCAACGACGCTGCGCTAATGTATGAACCGGAAGTATCTACGGCGCTTGGTTTCGGTTTCAGATGCGGTTTTTTGGGCTTATTGCATATGGAAATCATACAGGAGAGATTGGAAAGGGAATTCGATCTCGATCTTGTCACGACCGCTCCTAGCGTATCGTACAAGGTAATAAAGACAAACGGCGAAGAATTGATAGTTTCCAACCCGTCAAATCTACCGCCTGCAGGCGATATAGACCATATGGAAGAACCTGTCGTAAACGCTTTTATTTATACGCCTCCAGATTACGTCGGCGCGATAATGGAACTTTGTCAGGATAAGAGGGGAGAATTTATCAATCTCACTTATTTGGATTCTACGAGAGTGAGAATAGATTACGTTATGCCGCTTAACGAGATAATTTACGACTTTTTCGATACGCTCAAATCGCGTACGCGAGGTTATGCGAGTCTAGATTACGAGATAGCCGATTATAAAAGAAGCGATCTTGTAAAACTCGATATGCTTCTCAACGGCGAGATATGCGACGCTTTGAGCCTTATCGTTCATAAAGACAAAGCGTACGCAAGGGGAAGGGGAATCGCTGAAAAATTAAAAGACGTGATACCGCGTCAACTTTTCGAGATACCGATTCAAGCGGCAATCGGAGGAAAGGTCATTGCCAGAGAAACGGTAAAGGCAATGCGTAAAGACGTGCTTGCGAAGTGTTACGGCGGCGATATCACAAGAAAGAAAAAATTGCTTGAAAAGCAAAAAGAAGGCAAAAAGAGAATGCGTCAGGTCGGATCGGTAGAAGTTCCGAGCGGAGCGTTTATGACTATATTGAAGATATAGTTTGGAGTCAAGTCGGTATAGACAGAGTTAAAAAGCATCTTTTCCGCCGAATAGCATTTTGCTCACGCGCCGCATTTTAAAGACACTATAGAAATATCAATGAAAAAGAAAAATCTTGGACTATATCTTCATATACCGTTTTGTAAGTCTAGGTGCATTTACTGTGACTTTGTTTCGTCAATCGGCGATCAAAAAAATATGGACAAATACGTTGAATATCTGTCTAGACAGATCATAGACGAGGGCAAAAAATATTCGCAAGACTATATTGTCGATACGATATATTTCGGCGGAGGAACGCCTTCGCTTCTGTCAAATGAGCATATCGAAATACTTTCGCAAACTATTGCAAATACCTTTGAATTAAATCTAAAAGAATTCTCCGTAGAAGCAAATCCTTGTACCGTGGACGAGCAGAAACTTCAAACGTTGAAGAGGGCGGGAGTTACCAGATTAAGCCTTGGAGTGCAGACTTTTAATGACGACTTGCTTAAAATGCTGGGTAGAAGGCATAATTCCGAGCAGGCAAAACAAGCGATAAAAATTGCGCTTAATTACGGTTTTGACGTGAGCGTAGACTGTATGTTGGCTTTGCCTAATCAAAATCTTGACGACGTAAACGATTTTGTTGATACGGCGGCTGATTTGGGGGTAGAACATATATCTGCGTATATGTTGAGCGTCGAAGACGGAACTGCGCTGAAAAGACTTATTGAAGAAAACGTACTTAAAGAAAAGAGCGACGACGAAGAGGCGGAATTTTACGATCATTTGCATAAACTCTTGAAAGAAAGGGGATATTCTCGCTATGAGGTGTCGAATTTTTGCAAAAACGACAAGGTTTCTTTTCACAATTTGAAATATTGGAAGGGAGATGATTATCTCGGACTTGGTTTGTCGGCGCACTCCCTTATCAATGGGGAAAGATGGCGCTGCGCAAGCGATTTTGACGAATACTATAGCATTATCGACAGCGGAAGAGCGCACCGACTTGACAAGGAGAAGTTGAGTATAAGCGATCGTAAAAACGAGATGATAATGTTGGCGTTGCGGCTTGACGAGGGCTTGGATATAAAGGAGTACGAGATAAAGTTTAACGAAAATTTTTCAAAAGAATACGCTCGCGCGCTTGCAAAGAATGCCGAGTATATCGACTATGACGGTAAAAAGCTGTCTATAAAGGAACAATACGTCAAAGTAATGAATTCGATTGTCGTAGATTTTATTAAGTAAGTTTTTATTCGAAACAAAGAAATTTTCAGAAAGAATTTAATATGGACAAAACGGCTTGTTTGTCATTGTTATATGAAAATATTTTTTGACGGAATATCGCTTCTTATGTATAAGTTCGCCCTAAGGCAAACTTATTGCCCGATTAGTTGCATTTTGTAAAAGTAGTATTGTTGCAATTTGGGCAGGGAGGCATCTTGTCGTTGCCGTCGAGTCTGAGGTCGAAGCCGCAGTTGGTACAGCTGTAACAACCCTTGCCCGGCTTTTCGCCCGTGCTGATTTTAGAAACTTTTGCCATTGATATACACCTCCTTAAAGTGAACTGTTTAGATTATTTTCCAAATTTGGGTATTTATACAATTCGCAAGTATTTAAGTATTTTAATGATACTGCGGAAGAATTTAGAAAACGTCAAAGTTTTGTCAAATGCCGCGCTAGATAAAAAAAGTGTGGACAAATACTTATTTTATGTTATAATAATACTATGGAAGCGCAGGTCAACGACAATTCGCAAAACGGCGTGAACGAAATAAAAGACAAGCGGAAAGGCTATAATAAGAAGCTTTCTGCTAAATTTTACAAGCGATTTTCGTTGCTTACCTTTTTTGTTTATTATCTCAACTGTATGGTGAGGATAATTACTAGGTGCGTATCGTTTTATAATACAAAAGGCATAAACGGTTTCTCGCAGTGGTGGCAATACGGTTCTGACTTTTCCAACTGGAAAGAGATATTGGACTGGGTATTCGATTGGTATACGATCGCGCTTGTGACGTTCCTATTGCTGTATGCGATAGTATTTTTGTTTACGTTTATCAGGTTTTCGCCTAAAAACAAAAAGACTTTTAAATATTTCAAAAAAGGCTTTTTGATGGCTAGAAGACTGATAAAGATGATCAACCTTGCGTTGTCAATCACAGTCTTGATCAACTCGGCTCAGTTGATCACTTTCGTGGATAAATTTTTGTTTGTGATCGCGTTGAGCTCATTGATAATTACGTTTATACAGCTCTGTTTTTCCATAGCGACTTGGATCATAAGCAGAAAATTCAGCAAAAACAATACGAGCATAAAAGCGTATATGGGCAAGATGGGCAACGTCGTAAGCAATTACGTTGCGACGTCCAGAGTCCGTCCGGAAGAAGTCGCAAGAACGGGCGATAAGAATTCTTTGGGCGATAAACTCGGCTCGCTTAGAAATAGATTTTTACATACGGTAGAAGCTTTGACGTTTTCGGAGGAGGCGAGAGAAAGCGATAGAGAGTATTCAAACGAAAGACTTTCGGCTGCGACATCTAATACCGATAGGTTTGAAAACGATTACGTAGAACCGGTCGTAGAAGAGCAGCCAATCATTGAGGATAGTGAAAAACCGACGGGCAAACGCAGGCATACGTCAAAATTGAAAAACAAGATTGAGAAAACCAAAGAGCAGAAGAGTAAGGATAAGAATAAAGAAAAAGTCGCCCAATCTAAAAATAAGTCTGAAAAAAGCATAAGCAAAAAACGGGCTGTAAAGAAAACGCTTGAACAGAAGAATAAAGAAAAAGTCAAGAACGTCGAAGACGAGCGCGGCGAGTAAAGACATAATATAAAATAAGGATCGAAAAATATGAATAAACTTTATAAGAGCGGAGAAGATTACTTAGAAGCGGTGCTTTTTATCGAACGAAAGAAAGGACGCGTTAAATCGATTGACGTGGCAAATTATCTTGG
Organism: uncultured Clostridia bacterium; assembly: GCA_947174325.1. Taxonomy (GTDB): domain Bacteria; phylum Bacillota; class Clostridia; order Christensenellales; family UBA3700; genus RACS-045. Next base: position 15,736 of record CAMWIL010000023.1, on the reverse strand, counting down.
AGTGTCAAAGCCAAGCGTAAATAGAGCTTTGACTAATTTGCAGGAAATGGGGTACGTAAGCAAACCCATTTACGGCGAAGTCACCATTACCGAGGAAGGAAGAAAAAGAGCGGAAGTCGTAGCGAAAAAGCACGTCGCTTTGACTCAGCTTTTGACAGAAGTGTTGGGAGTAAGTCACGACGTGGCGGAAAAAGACGCTTGTAAAATAGAACATGATATAAGCGACGAAACTACGGAAAAATTGATTGACTATCTCAAAAAGACGGAGGAGAAAAAATGACGAACTTATTACTTATCGCTGCGAAAAATTATCAAAAGGTAAATATCGGAGATTTGAAATTTTATCTCATTGCGAGCATACTTGTCGTTGCTCTTATCGTGATACTTTCCGTATTCAGTAAGTCAAAGAGATTCAAGGCGCATAAGAGAAAAAAGAGTTTGGAAAATAAAGAAGTTTACGTCACTCCCAATATCATAAAAGTAGGGAAGTCGGATATCAACAAAGAAATTTCCGAAAACGGAGATAATTCCAGAGAGTCAAAAATTACGGAACAAGAAAAGGCTCAAAACGTTTGACATAAACGGTTTTTATCAATATAATGTTAGCAACACACATTTTGGGAGGTTGAGATATGGACGAGCAAGTCGTATCTACTGCCGAAGAGGAGCAGAAGACAGCCCAAGTGGAAGAAGTAGATAAAAACCCACAAATCCAAAACGACAAAAATAAAAAGTTTTGGACATTCACAAAAAAACTTTCTAAAAGATGGTTCATCGACGCCTTTACGGGTATGGCGCAGGGACTGTTCGTTACGCTTATTGCCGGCACGATTTTCACGACTTTAGGGCAATACGTATTCACGGAGCAAAATGCTATTGGAAGACTTTTGGTCATCGCCGGAAGACTGGCGTCTCTTCTTATGGGCGCGGGTATCGGCGCGGGAATTGCGCATCGTCTGAAAATGCCGCCGCTTGTCGTCTTTTCTGCGATAGTAGCCGGCTTTATCGGCGCATGGGCGGACGTCTTCATAAAAGCGGGAGCTAATGCAAACGTTGTGGTGACGTTGGTTCAAGGACTTGTCAAACCGACAGGAGCAACGATGCCGGGTAATCCTATAGGCGCGTACGTTACGGCTCTATTGGCTTGCGAGATCAGCAATCTTGTGGCGGGCAAGACAAAATTGGATATAATAATAATTCCCGTAGTATCTATATGTCTGTCAATATTAGGCGCATACATTTCTTTCCCGTTTATTTGGATAATCAATATGTTGGGCAAGGGTATAGCGATAGCTACCGACTTTACGCCTTTCTTTATGGGTATTTTTATAGCGGTGATAATGGGCGTGCTTTTGACTTTGCCTACGTCAAGCGCGGCGATATGGGTAGCGATAGCTTCACCGATACTGACCGGCGGAGAAGCAACGCCTGAGCAGATAAACGCAATGTTCATAGCGGGCGGAGCGGCAACGGTCGGTTGCGCTTGTCAAATGGTTGGTTTTGCCGTAATGAGTTTTAAAGAAAACGGTTGGGGAGGACTTATTTCGCAAGGTATAGGAACGTCAATGTTGCAGATACCCAACGTGATGAGAAATCCGAGGATTCTCTTGCCGCCGGTGCTTGCGAGCGTAGTTTGCGGTCCGTTGTCAACTTGTCTTTTCAAACTTATGTGCGGAGCGTCTGGCGGCGGTATGGGTACTTGCGGTTTTGTAGGTATAATAGATATAATCACGACGACTAAAGCGCAAGAAGGAAAGATGTGGTTGGCTGTGCTGGGCGTGATACTGCTAATGGTAGTTTTGCCGGCATTGTTGAGTTGGCTTTTCTGTCTGCTCTTCAAGAAAATAAATTGGATAAAGCCCGGCGATATGAAACTGCCTGAATAAATAAACTAAAAATTTCAAAAAGACACTTTCAACAAGTGTCTTTTTTTATTTAATGGTGTATAATTATTTCAACGTCAAATATCCGGAGGTCTATATGAAGATAAGAAATCGCAGTGAGATAGAGGATAAATATAAATGGAAACTTGAAGATATCATCCCGTCTGACGAGGAATGGGAAAGTCTGTTTGAACAGACAAAGAAACTCGGCGACGGACTAGATAAGTATGACGGAAAACTAGACAGAGCGGAAAACATACTCGAATGTCTTAAATTCGACGATACGATCAATGAAAAACTCGAAAGACTTTACGTCTACGCAAAGATGCGCAAGGATGAGGACTGTTCAAAAGAAAAGTATCTTGCTATGGTCGAGAGAATAAACAATCTGCTTGTCGAGCTTTCGCAGAAATCGGCGTACATCCAACCGCAACTATCCGCAAACAGTAAGGAATTTTTGTTGGATCTTGCCGAAAGAAAAGAATTTCAAGATTATTCATATTCGCTTGGTTTAATGGCTAAAAACAAAGAGCATACGTTGTCTACGGAAGAAGAAATTTTGATGGCAAAGGTCGGACTTTTCAGCGGAATTTTTCAAGAAGCGTTTGGTATGTTCGATAATTTAGACGTGTCGTTTAAACCATTCAAGGACAGCGAAGGGAATAAGGTGGAACTTTCGCACGGATTGTACGGACTGATGCTGCAATCGCAGGAAAGACGCGATAGGAAGAAAGCTTTTGAGAGTATGTTCGGCGCGTATAGAGATATGATAAATACGGTTGCGTCGATTTATACGGGCAACGTAAAGAAAAACCTGTTTTATACGCAAGCCAGAAAATACGAAAGTTGTTTGGACAGAGCTACGAGCGGAGAGGACGTGCCGAAGAGCGTATACGAAAGACTCGTAAAATGTATCGACGGTTCGCTCGGAAGTCTTCACAAATATCTAAGATATAGAAGAGAGCAACTAGGATATAAGACGTTGCATATGTACGATCTGCACGTTCCGATAGTACAAAGCGCGAGCAAGGGCGTGGAATATGAAGAGGCTTGTAAGATAGTAAAGAAAGCGCTTGCGCCTATGGGCGAAGAGTATGCAAAATTGTTGGATAAAGCGTTTAACGAAGGTTGGATAGACGTACAGGAGAATAAAGGTAAGAGAAGCGGCGCGTACAGTTGGGGTTGTTACGGAACGCATCCGTACGTTCTACTCAATTATCAAAAGACAACTCACGATATATTTACTATAGCTCACGAGTTGGGACACGCAATGCATAGTTACTATTCAAATGAAAATCAGCCTTACGCAAAAGCGGAATATAAAATATTCGTCGCGGAAGTTGCGTCAACCGTCAACGAAGTGTTGTTGTTGAGATATATGCTTGCCGGGGCAGAAGGCGATGAGAAAAAGTATTTGCTTTCTTATCTTTTGGATATGTTTAGAACGACGGTATTCAGACAGACGCAGTTCGCCGAATTCGAATATCAGGCGCATAAGTTTGCAGAAGAGGGAAAACCGCTCAATGCGCAGACTTTGTCGGATACGTATTACAAACTCAACGAAAAATACTATAAGACGGCAGGCGTGGAAAACGATGAACTTATAAAATACGAGTGGGCGAGAATTCCGCATTTTTATAACGCTTTCTACGTATATAAGTACGCTACGGGTCTTATCAGCGCGCTGTGCATAGCCGACAATATTTTGAATAAAGGGGAAAGCGCGGTTGCGGATTATAAGAAATTTCTAAAAGCCGGCGGAAGTATGCCGCCAGTGGAAATTCTCAAACTTGCCGGAGTAGATTTGACAGACGAATTGCCTTATAAACAGGCTATGAAGATATTCGACGATACTCTTGCCGAATTGACCAAACTTTAAGATTTATAGGGCAAAGGTCAAAAGCCTTGACTCAATAGAGAGTTTTATATTAGAATAAATATACTCGATGTAAATTCGGTAGGGAGAATACTATGCCTCAGGATAAAAAAGACAACGCGCCTAAAAGAAACGTGCCGTGCTCGCTTGAAGCGGAGCAGGCGGTACTTGGCGCGATCATAAGCGATAACGACGTCGCGGTAAGAATAGTCTGCGATATTGACGAAAGCGATTTCTACGCAAGTATATACAAGACGATTTTCCGTCAAATCAAATTGCTTACAAATCAGAATAAGCCTATAGATATCGTAATGCTTGCAAGCAGTCTTGACAGAGAAGGCAAGTTGCAGGAAATAGGCGGCGTAACCACTCTTGACGAACTTATTGACAGTATCCCGTCTACGGCAAACGTAGATTATTACGTAAATATCCTCAAAATGAATTCGCTCCGCAGAAAGATAATCAAGGAATGCGGAGAGATAATCAATACTTCGTATAAAGAAGAAGACGCGGAGAAGGTGTTGGCGGTTGCGGAATCTTTGATCTACAACATATCCGAGCAGAAAGATTCGTCGTCGCTTATGCATATATCGAATACTACGGTCGAAGTTATGGATCGTATAGAAAAAGCGTACAGCGACAACGGCAGCCAAGGCGGATTAAAAGTAGGATTCAGAAATCTAGACGAGGCGACAAACGGTTTTATGCCTGGACAAATGATAGTTCTTGCCGCTCGACCGGGTTGCGGAAAAACTTCGTTTGTAATGAATATGGTATCCAACATCGCGTCTAAAAAAGACAGCGAAGAAGTAGTTGCGGTTTTCAACTTGGAAATGTCGGCTATAGAACTCGTACTTAGAATGATGTCGAATATAGCGGGCATAGATTCAAGAGATTTGCAAAAAGGTTTGGAGAACAAGGACGGGCTTGATAAGATTTGGGTAGCTCAGGAAGTTCTCAAAAACAGCAACGTTTACATAGACGATTCGGCTATGATAACTACGGAACAGATCATGTCCAAGTGCAGAAGATTGAAAGCGCAAAAGGGTAGACTCGATCTTGTAGTTATCGACTATTTGCAACTTATCTCGCCGAGCGACAGCAGAAAGAGCAAAATAGAACAAGTCGGCGACATTTCGCGTTTTGTAAAGTTGTTGGCAAAAGAACTTAAAGTGCCCGTTATCATACTTTCGCAGATGTCGAGAAGTATCGAGACCAGAGACGATAAAACTCCAAAACTGTCAGACCTTAGAGAGTCGGGAGCGATTGAGCAAGACGCGGATATCGTTGCGTTCCTTACAGAGGGAGATTTTGAAGCGAGCAACGGAAACGCTCCTATCTGTTTTATGATAGCCAAGCACAGAAACGGATCTGTATGCGATTTGTATTTTGAATGGGATAAGAGCAAAATGAGGTTTAAGCCTACTATACCGACAAGATTCGGTATCCACAGCGCGCAGAGCAAGGAAGGTTCTTCCGAAGAGAGCGATATGCAAAGCATAGAAGATATCGGCGCGCCTATTCCGGAAGATCCGTTGGAGAATATGGATTTCACCGATATTACGGATATCATAGAATAATAAAGCAGTTCAATTATGTGTGATTGATTATTTAATAGGATAGATAGAATACGCTATCCTATTTTTTTGCAAATTAAAAATAAAAAACGGAAGAGGATAAAATAATATAAGTCGAAAGTATCGCATATATTATCGTAAAGGAGTATGCGGTATGAGTTATAAGAAAGAAGTTCAGGACAAAATAAAAAGCAATTTGGACGGAGCGTTAAATCATTTTTCAATCACGATAGGCAAGGGATACGTTGTAGTTGAAGGACACAAAGGCGTGTTGAGTTTTGACAGCGCAAAGATATCGGTAAGATTGAAAAAAGGAAAGGTAAATTTTGACGGCGAAGGAATGAGTATCGCAAGCTCGCAAAAGGAAGAACTTGTCATTAAAGGCAAAATACTTAATATATTTTTTGACGGAGTGGAATAAAGGTGAAAGTTTATAGCGTAATCAGTTGCGAGGCAAGAAACAGTCAGAGATTGTTGAATAAATTTTTGGAAAAAAATATTCCTCTCAAAAAAATCAAGATCGATGGGGATATCTTGCGATTTTGCGTAGAAGATAAGTATCTTAGCAAAAGCGTAGAGATCGTCGCAAAATCAGGCGTTGATCATACCGTAGAAAGCAGAGGCGGAAAACATTTGCTTGCGCAAATGGCGTTGAGATATGTCTCGCTTGCGGTGACGGCTATCGCAGTGATAGTTTGTTTGGTATTGGCAAAAGGCGTATGCTTCGGAGTGGATATAGTCTGCGACGATACGGATATTACGTCCAAAATATCCGAGATCCTAGACGTCAATTATATTCGTCCATACGTCCTTAAAAAAAATATAGACACGAAATCGCTGTCTGAGCAATTAAGCAAGGATATCGAGGAAGTGGGATTTGCCAACTGCTATTTCGACGGCGGTACGCTGAAAATAGAGGTGAAAAAAGTACATATCATTGATGAGGAAGAAGAATATTCCAAATTGACCGCCGACAGAGATTGTATCATAACAAGAGTTTTGGTATATTCGGGGACGGCTGTCGTAAAGACCGGTGACGTAGTGAAAAAAGGCGACGTTCTTATCGAGGGGTATATAGACACTAATCCCGAGAGCGAGGACAACGAACGACTGATCGTGCCCGCAGACGGAGTCGTATACGGCGAAACGGCTTACGTAAAAAACATTATGATAAGCGATAAGGCTGTGATGAACGTAAGAACGGGAGAGAGTTGGAAGACAACGGACGTCTATGTGTTCGGTAAACTTATAGGTAAACAAAAAATGCCTGATTACGAACAATATCAAATGGTACAAGAGGAAAAGATATTCGGAAGCGTCATACCGATTAAGGCGGTCACGAGAACTTATTACAAAACGCAAAGCGTAGAAATTGAGCTTGACGAGGCTCAGATAGAGGAGCAAATTTCGCTGGCTTGTATCGAGATGTGGCAGGAAATTCCCAATCAATCAAAACTTTTGAATAATTATACTTATAAAAAAAAGGTAGACAATTTGCATATAATAGATATATACTATATTATAGAAGAAATTGTAAGCATAGGAGAATAAACTATCAAGACCAAAATCGAAGTTGATGATATAAACGAAGCGATCGCGTTGTTTGGTAATCACGATGAAAACGTCAACTATCTTAGAAAGAGAATGGACGTCAATATAAATTTGTTCGACAATTCGGTCACTGTAGAAGGCGACGAGGAAAAAGTCGCTCGGTGCGAAAAGTTGATTGCTCTTCTTTTGGAGAAGTCTAAGACCAATACGCTCAATCGATCGTTTATCAATTTTTGTATAGAGGTAGTGGACAACGGCGATGAGGATAAGTTTGAAGAACTTTGCAAGATCGTTGCCGTTACCGCGAGAGGAAAGCAGATCAAAAGCAAGACGTACGGACAAGCAAAGTACGTTCAGGCGATAAGGGACAACAGCATAGTTTTTGGTATAGGACCTGCGGGTACGGGCAAGACTTATCTTGCGGTCGCGATCGCTGTCGCAATGTACAGAAATAAGATCGTAGAAAAGATCATTCTCACAAGACCTGCCGTCGAAGCGGGCGAGAAACTTGGATTTTTGCCCGGCGATCTTGGCGCTAAGGTAGATCCTTATCTCAAGCCTCTATATGATGCGCTTCAAGAGATGTTCGGACTCGAAGTTTATTCGAGACTGATAGAAAAAGGCGTGATCGAAATAGCTCCTTTGGCGTATATGAGAGGAAGAACGCTTTCCAACGCGTTTATCATTCTGGACGAAGCGCAGAACACGACACGGGAACAGATGAAGATGTTCCTTACCAGAATGGGCGAGGGAAGTAGGATAGTCGTTACCGGCGACGCAACGCAGATAGACCTTCCAAACGAAAAGGCTTCGGGATTGTTGCACGCGTCGGCTATACTTCAAGGTATAGATAATATACAGATCATACATTTGAAAAACAGAGATATCGTACGCAACGACCTTGTTCAGGCAATAGTCAAAGCGTATGAAGAGAGTAAAAACAATCAGGAAAAGGAATTAAGATGAGAACTTCAGCGAAAAAAATATGGAAAGACGTCGCTTATTTGTCAGTCATTTTCGTGGTATCTTTTTTGATGACGGCATTTTCGGTCGCGTGTCTTGCAAAGGACTATTTCATATTCTCGTATTATGAGATCTATTTGCCGTTGACGATCATGGTATTTTGCATCTTGGCGACGTTGTATTATTATATCGTAAAGTTTGATAAACAAGCGGAAGAGTATGTGTCGGTAATGAAAAGATGTTTGATATGCTACTCAATGATCTTCATTGCGGTTATCGTGTCGGCAGTGCTTTATTCATTCTTTACCCCGCACTCGATAGTAATTTCTTCGGTTACGATGATGGTTACTATGCTTCTCAATAAAAAGCTCGGCATTTACTCGACTTTTGTCACGATGGGCGTAATGTTGGCGATATTCGTGACGTGTTCGTACGTCTTGGATATTGAAAGCTTCAACTTGGATATCATAGGCGGCTTGCTCAACTCTATGATAATGAGTATGTGTATGGTATTCTTGGTAGGAAGAGAGTATACCCGTCTAAAATTGACTTGGGGAACGATCTTGTTGGGATTGGTAACAACGCCTCTTGCAGGTCTTTATTCAATATTCGGACACGGCGTCAGCGCCGTTACGGTAGGCAACGCTATATTCGGACGACTTGTCGGAAGTATGCTTTCGGTTGCTATATTCATTGTATTTTTACCTTTGTACGAAACAGCATTTGCCGTCTGGACGAATTTCAGACTTGCGGAAGTGTGTTCGCCCTCTCAACCTCTTCTCAAAGAATTGAGAGAGAAAGCTCCCGGTACTTATAATCACTGCGTTAGCGTCGCCAACCTTGTTGAAAGCTGCGCAGACGCGATAGATATCAACCCGTATATGGCGAGAGCGTGCGCATTTTTCCACGACGTGGGCAAAATGAAACATCCCGAATATTTTACGGAAAACCAAAAAGACGGCAAAAACCCTCACGACGATTTGATACCTGAAGTGAGCGTAAATATGATCACAAACCACGTCAAAGACGGCGTTACTTTGCTTAAAGAACATCATATGCCCGATACTATAATAAAGGCTGCGTTCGAGCATCACGGCGACGCGACTGTTCCGTATTTTTACATGAAAGCGCAGAGCATCACGGAAGACGCTTTGAGCAACTATACTTATAGATACAACGCGAGAAAGCCGACGACAAAATACAGCGCGCTGGTTATGATCTGCGATATTTGCGAAGCGATTTTGAGATCCAAACAAATCGACAATTACGATCAAATAAGAGCCGTTGTAGACAACGTAATAAGCTCAAAACTCAACGAAGGTCAGTTTGACGATTGCACGCTTACCGTCAGAGATTTCGCAATAATCAAAGACACTATTTGCGACGTTATCCCATCTACGTTGCATAAGCGTATAGACTACGATAAAGCAAAGGAAAGAAGATAATGCTGGAAATTTTCGATGAAATAGACAGCGGACTCGATCACGGACTTATTCATAAAGTATTCGAGGAAGTGAGGAAAGAATTTTCCCTTCCCAATAACGTGAGGGTAGAACTTTCCGTCGTAGACGAAGATGACATTAGACAGGTCAATAAGGAGTTTAGGAACGTTGACAGCGTGACCGACGTATTGAGTTTTCCATCGCTTGAAGCAAAGTTGCCTTTTGATATTGACGATTATCCTTACGACGTGGATCTCTCCACGGGAGAATTGATGTTGGGCGAGATAATGTTGTGCTACAAAAGGGCAGTAGAGCAAAGCGTTGAATACAACCATTCAAAAGAGAGAGAGTGCGCTTATCTTGTGTTGCACGGACTCTTGCACTTGCTGGGTTACGATCATATAGAAGAAGATGACAAAACCGTTATGAGAAAAGAGGAAGAAAAGATTTTGACTTCGCTTGGCATATCGAGAGATTAAAACAATTGTTATCGTATTAATGCATAAATTTAGGAAAAAATATAAATGAAAGTAGGATTTGTATCTTTAATAGGAAAGCCTAACGCAGGCAAGTCCACGCTTACGAATACGATCGTGGGCGAAAAGGTTTCTATCGTAAGTTGGAAACCGCAAACAACAAGAAATAAGATTTTGGGCATAGCCAATACCGATGATTACCAATTGATAATCGTCGATACTCCGGGCGTGCATAACGGCAAAAACGCGCTCTCTAAATATATGATGAAGAGCGTGGAAAAAGGTCAGGAAGGCGTAGAAGTTATCGTATACGTTATGGCAGTGGACAAGCGTTTTGACGAGCGCGATAGAGAATTTATCCAAAAGTATGCCGGCGGGAAAACTCCGTTTATCATCGCTCTCAACAAATGCGACGACGTCGAGCAAGACGCTATACCCAAGAGAATAGAAGCGTTGAAAGATATTAATGGCATAGACAGTATCATTCCTATCAGCGCGCTGACGGGTAAAAACGTGGATATGCTTATCAACAGGCTTGTCGAGCTTATGCCCGACGGCGAGAGATTTTTTGATGAGGATATGTATACTGATAAGTCTGTCAGATTTATGGTAAGCGAGATCATACGCGAAAAAGCGTTGAGAAATCTTGACGAAGAGATACCTTACGGAATAGGCGTGGTAGTGAATAAGTTTGAGTACAGACAGAACGGTATTTTGGATATTGACGCGGATATCGTCTGCGAAAAGCAATCGCATAAAGCCATGGTAATAGGCAAGGGCGGAGCAATGATAAAAAAAATATCCACGCAATCCAGACAGGATATCGAGGAACTGGTAGATGGCAAAGTATTTTTGAATTTGTATGTCAGAGTCAAAGAAGATTGGCGCGACAGCGATTTTTTGCTCAATCAGTTGGGGTATAATATCAAGGACTTGAAAGACTAAATTTTATAAAAGCGACTTGCAAATCGTAGTTTTGTACATAATAATACCAAGGAGAGAATTATGGATTGCAAGGATACTTTGTGGGAACTTTTTAACAAGACGGGAGATATTAAATATTATATTATGTTGCGCGCGATCGAAGATGACGATAAACCGCGCAAAAGATAGGTGTAAATGGAAATTCTTACGCAAGAAGGTATTTGTTTAAGAGCGGTAGATTACGGGGAAAATGATAAGATAATTACGCTTTATCTTGCCGAATTCGGAAAAATAGGCGTGATTGCAAAAGGTTGCAAGAGCGCGAAATCGAAACTGAAATATGCCGTCAGTCCGTTGTGTTTTGGAAAATACAATCTTGCTAAGAAAAAGAATTTCGTACTTACGGGATGCGATTGTATCGACAGCTTTTTTTCAATAACTTCTGATCCTATCAAATATTATTGCGCTTGTGTGATTTTGGAAATCGTCGACAAAATGAGCATGGAAGAGGACTATAATCACAAGCTTTTCGTAACTATGCTCAACGCGCTCAACGATCTTTGCTATAAAGCGGAATATCCCAAAACCTGTCTTTTTGATTATCTCAAACAACTTACTACGGCTCTCGGCTATGACGTCAAAGCCATTACTTTCAAAGATTATTACAATTATTTTTTACATACTCACGCGACAAAAATCAATTCGTTGAAATTCTTGTTCGGAACAGAAGGAATTTAGGATAAACAATAAGACTTTATTTATTTTTATATGAACGCTAACAAAGAAGTTTAGCAATTATTTTAGCCATATTTTTTAGCGACAGCAAAAGAGAAATCGCAAATCAGCTAAACCAAAAACTATGAGCAAATAATTGCAAAAACTTCTTTTCGCGCTTACTCATAACTTTGAGGCGTTATGCTGTCATTTTGAGTTGTCAAGGAATTTCCAACCAATAAACCATACTTTGTCTCGCCGCTATGCGCAGTCAGATTTTCGCTTAACGCAAACTTATACTTGCCGTAATTTGGTAAAAAAATCATTAAAAAATCGACAAATAGCAAAAAATTCCAAGAAAAGTGTACTTTTCCTGACCACAAATTTATATCCATATTTCGCCATAATTAGCGATATTTATACACAATAAGTATACAATAAAGCAATGTCGAATTCAAGAATATTGAGTCAGGAAAAGTACACTTTTACTGACCCTACAAAAAACGGGGTATAAAAATGGATATACGAAAGAGGAAAGTAAAAGGCATATTTGTCTTATCTGTGCTTATAATTCTATGCTTGTGTACGGTAAGCGTATTGACGTGCTTTACGTTGAGCAAATCAGCCGACGCGATAAGCGATTTGTCAAGTACCACCAATATAGGAGAATTATTATTAGATAACTACGCTACACGAGCGGACAAAATGGTCTTCAACGGTAGTAATCTAGAACTTTTATATAAACAGTTGACGGGAACGGCGACTTATGAAAAAGTCAAGGAACTTGCGCCCGGTAGACTAAATTGCGACAATTTCTATACTCAAAATGGCAATAAGGCAATAACGGTGATGATAGATAATATTGTGTGGAACGCAGTATATTTGTCTACGAACAGAGACGGCGATCCTATATTGACGTTGTGGCAGGCGAGTTCTACGCAGACGGCGCAGTGGAATTATCATTCCGTACCTGAAAACGGGAATATACCGTCAAATATGTACAGTACAAGTATGATTAGGACGATTACGCTCAATGCAGGCGGAAGATATTATACGAGTAATGACGGAAGCGGCGAGACACCTGTTTCGCAAGACGCAAGCAATACGTATGCGAAATTTACAATGGACAGTGTAACGGGCAGTCTGACAGACTTTATAGACAAACCTGCAAATGTAGAATGGCAGGAAAAGCAGATGTCTCACACAATCAATACTAGCTATGATTATGACTTCAACAACGACGCGTACGGTGACGTAGGCTCTGGCGGTGGTTCTAACGGCAACTGGTATAGTGGAATGGTCAACTTTTACGGCAAGACGGATTATTCTGCATGGTCAGAAGATTATATTTGGTTGCCGTCAATGGCGGAAGCAGGTTGGCGAGATACTGCTAGGGGGTTGTGGAGAACTCACGCTTTGGAGAGAGGCAACGAAGCTGGCATTGATACCTGGCTGCGTTCAGCTCGTAGTAATTACTACGCAAATGCTCATACGCTTTTAGCTAACGGATCTGGTGACGCCGGTCCGTCTACCACCGAGTCGTATGCCGTTCGTCCTGCATTTCACTTAAATTTGAGAAAAGCGGAAGAAGCGTCCAACGCTATTGCAGTTCCGCCGGAGACTTTGGAATCTGTCTACGATACCAACGTTGTCGACCTTACAAGCGAGAGTTGGTATACGGAAAATATCAAGAATTACGTAGACGTAAGTATTGAGTATTTCAAAGTAGGAGAGGACACTTCGGGAACTGGAACAACGGTAACGCAAATAAAGAATGCGGGAGTATACAAAGTAAAGTTCTCTTTTAATGACCCGACGTTGTATGTGTGGAAAGGCGGCGGATCAGTCAAGACGTTGACGTATACGGTCAAGCAAAAGACTTTGGGGGTAAACTTCAACGCAGACGTAACGCCTCCTACGGCGATACCTACGGGATTATGTCCTAGCGAGAGTAGTAGTATGCAAAATAGCATACTGCGTATAAGATATACGGACGGTAAGGGATACGACGCGTACGTACCGCCGCAAGGAATAGAGGCGTATACGGCAAAGGTGGAGATAAATTCTAGCGTGAGCGAGAACTACGTATTGGACAGAGAGTATTTTGTCAAGTACGTATCAGTGCCTACGTTTTTGGAAACTACATGGCACGAATATAACGGAACGGAGCAGTCGTATTATCTCAATTACAACAACGCGGCGGATAAAGACGATATAGAGGTCACGATACCTGACGAATACAAAGACGAGATAAAGTATTTAGATCCACAAATCAAGGCTACAAGCGCGGGAGAGTATAAGATACTTTTGAACATAGCGAAGACAGACGGAAGCGTAAGATGGGCGAGCAGAGATACGGATGAGAAGACTTTGACGTTCTATATAAATAAAGCTCCGTTGGGGATAGAGATATTGAGCGCCGACGGCGGAGCGTTGGAGTGCATGTTTGGAGAGAAGACAAAGGTCAGTATAGACAGTTTGGACAATATGTACGGAACAGGCTCAGCAAAAGACGTATTAAATCTAAAAATAGTAGCGGTAAACAGTCTTTCGGACGGAATAAGAATGACGTTATATGAAAATCTACGGATAGAAGCGGGAGCGTTTCCTGTGGAAGTGGAGTTGAATACGGATATACTGTCGACGGGAGATTGGAGAATAGAATATGAACTTGTGGGAAGCGGAAACAATAACGACGATTACGAAATAGAGATAGAGGATAAACCTGTAATACTCACGGTAAAGGGAGCTGAGACAGAGAGCGGAATAAGATGGACGTTTAGTCGCGACGGCGGTCAGTTGGGAACTTATACGCAGATGACGGGAAATAATGAAGTCAACTACGATAGAGAGATAGTATACAACGGAAGCGAAGTAATATTGACTGTAAGAGCGCCGAGAGATTACGTTATAGACGAAAGTTGGGAAGACAAGGGATACAAGACCGCGAAGGGAACAAATGCGGGAGAGTATACTACACAAGTAGCGTTGAAGAAGGGAAGCGAGCAAAGCATATACAGTATAAATTGGAGTATAAGCAAGGCGCTAATAAACTTAACTGACGTGAAATGGAAAGGAGACGGAGAAGTCGAGTATACGGGAAACACTATCAGAATGGAACTGGAAAACGTGCCGGAAGGCTTGACGGTAGTGGGATACGGCGGAAGTTTGGACGGCATAGCTGTAGGAAGCGGAGGAACGATAAGCGTGACGTCGTTTAGCCTGATAGGCGATTATGCGAATAACTACGAATTGCCCAGAGTAGGCGGAAAAGGCGTCAACTATACGTTCGACGGCGATGGAGATTTTGAATGGACGAAGACTTGGCAGATAGTCAAGGCGAAGATACAAGCTGGATTGGACGAATACTGGGAACAGGAAAGTTATACGGATGATGAAGGTAATACGTTTGAAATATACAAACTCAAAGACGAGAAAGCGAGAGGAGTAGTAGAGTACGATTATTACGAGACGGACAACAGCGGTAATATAATAAGCGGAACGACGCCGAAGACGTTGGAAGAGATAGAGTATTCGGCGACGTCGAGGAAGTATTATAGAGTATTGCCGAGAATAACGGATACGGCAAATTATGAGTTTACGAGCGAAGAGAATTTGTATTCGCCGTTCTTCTCGATAGGCGGAGGATCGACGGCCGTAACGGTAACGTTGGCGAGCGATAAGATAGAGTATAACGGAAAGCCTAGAAACGTAAAACTCAATATAGGCAGCGGAGCGAGACTGGAAGATCTGACGTTGGAATATTACAAGGGAGAGATAGTAAGCGAAGAGAATAAGTTGGATGGCGCGCCAATAGACAGGGGAATCTATACGGTAGTGATAAAATCCAACAAAGAAGGAATAGTATTGAGCGGAAAGACGCAATATACGTTTGAGATAATAGCGGCGACGTTGGATAAGGAATGGAATAAAGACGCGAAGCCGTACGTATTGAACTTGAAGTATGGACAGATAGGCGGAATAGAGTATGAGATGAGAGATAGCGAAGGGAACGTGGTAAGATTTGAGGAACTTACAGCGGGCAAAACGTATCAGATAAAAGCGATGATCAAAGAAGATCAGAGAGGGAACTATTCGTTCAAAGACGGAACGTATGAGACGGATTGGGAAAGTTTCACGTTGAGAGAAGAAGATATGTCCAACTTATACGATCCCAACGATCCGAATAATCCTAATTATCCGCAGGAAGAAGATCCGGACGGACCGACAACGCCTATTGATCCTGAAAATCCTGACGATAAGGATAAAAACGATAAAGACGGTATAGTAGACTTTGATAAGATAGGACAAGTCTTGAAAGAATGGTGGC
>CAMWIL010000022.1 GCA_947174325.1 uncultured Clostridia bacterium | reverse complement strand
CATATAAATTTTCATTGAAAACGATTTTTCTAAGTTGCCTAGGACATAAAATTATGATATAATAAATAAAATATTGTACTTGGTATAAATTTTGGTTTACTTTTAGATAAAATTGGAGTAGTAATGGTAAAGGCACTTTTATTAAAACTTAAAGAATCGCTTATTTCAGTTTTTCCGATTGCGGTCATTGTTCTTATAATTTCTTTTACGCCTCTTGCTCCTTTGACGGCAACAGAGCAGATTACGTTTGCTATATGCTCGGTATTGCTTATTATCGGTATTGGACTTTTTAATTTGGGCGCAGACCTTGCAATGACTCCTATGGGCGGATACGTCGGTACGGGTCTTACAAAATCAAAAAACGTAATAGTTCTCGTTTCCGTCTGTTTTGTCATGGGCGTACTTATTACTATTGCCGAGCCGGATCTTTCCGTTCTTGCTTCGCAGGTCAGCGACGTGATGAACAATATGGTTCTCATCGTTACGGTAGGTGTGGGCGTGGGAATTTTCCTTATCCTTTCCGTACTTAAAATAGTATTTCACAAAAGCCTATCTATGCTTTTGATGTTTTTCTATATGATGTTGTTTGCAGTTTGCGCATTGCTTTTAGAAAGTGGGAAAAATAATTTTCTCGCCATTTCTTTCGATTCGGGCGGAGTAACTACCGGACCGATAACAGTTCCGTTTATAATGGCTCTCGGTTTTGGTATTGCGACTACCGTCGGAGGAAGAGATACCAACGAAAACAGTTTTGGTCTTATTGCTTTGTGTTCGATAGGTCCTATAATTGCCGTTATGATACTTGCGCTTTGCTCAAACGGCGAGATGTCGCAGGATGCTTTGAATGCGCTTGCGTCTTACGAAACGGTCAGCGAGAGTTTGGCGTCTATAGGTCACGTATTTTTGAATACGATCAAGAACGTAGGTATTGCGTTGATACTTATCGTCGCATTCTTCTTTATATTGCAATTTACGGTGCTGAAACTTCCTCGTCAGAAACTTGCGCAGATAGGAATAGGCATCGCATATACTTTCTTCGGATTGGTTATTTTTCTTGTTGCGGTTGAAGTCGGCTTTATGCCTATCGGCTTCAAACTCGGCACGGAAATAGCAAATAACTCTCAGCCGGGACTTGCCGTGTTCGGTTTTGTGATAGGTTTTGTAGTAGTTTTGGCAGAACCTGCGGTGCACGTTTTGAATAAGCAAGTTGAACAAGTTACGGGCGGAGGAGTCAAAAAGATAGAAATGATGATTGCGCTTTCCGTGGCGGTCGGCGTTTCACTTTGCCTTTCGATAATCAGGATGATTTTCCAATTCTCGCTTTTGTATTATCTGATACCCGGTTATCTTATTTCTTTGGGACTGTCATTCTTCGTTCCGAGAATCTATACGGCGATTGCGTTTGACTCAGGCGGCGTTGCCAGCGGTCCGTTGACTTCAAGTTTTATATTGCCTTTGATCGTAGGCGCATGCGTTGCGATAAACGGCGGAGCAGATCGCATTTTGACCGACGCTTTCGGCGTAGTCGCTATGGTCGCTATGACTCCGCTTATAACAATTCAAGCGTTAGGTTTCAAAGCCGTTATGTCGGCTAAGGTTCGCGCTAAGATAGCGATGAAGAGAATTCTATCCGCTGACGACGAGCAAATCATTTACTTTGAATAAGGGGGCGCTATGAGCGATAAAAAGCATCATATATCAACGATAAAAAAAGAAATAAAACAACGCGTTGTCCACAAGGTGAAAACTGCCGAGCCTAATAAGGTAAAAACTAATAGGCTCAAACTTCTTATTACCATAGTTGCGAGGAAAAAAGCGGAATACTTTATCGACCTTATTCAATCTTTTGAGGTTAATATGCAGATGGTCGTGTTGGCGGAAGGTACGGCAAATGCAAATATTTTGGGACTGCTCGGACTTTCTGACAGCGACAAAGCGGTTATTTTCGGCGTAATTCAAGAAAGTAAAGTCCCTGACGCAATGAGTACTTTGGAAAGAAAATTCCAAACTATAAGAGACGGCAAAGGCGTTGCTTTCACCGTACCTTTGACAAGCGTTATAGGTACGCTTATTTACGGTTTTTTAAGCAACAACAAAATGACGGTCAAGGAGAGTAAATAATGAACGGTTACGAAATGATTATGTGTATAGTAAACTCTGGTTTTTCAGAACTTGTTATGGATGCGGCAAGGGAAGAAGGCGCGCGAGGCGGTACGGTTATTCACGCTCGCGGAACTGCCAATAAAGATGCAGAGCAGTTGTTCCATATAGCAATTCAGCCTGATAAAGATATTATCTTGATTTTAGTTCCTGTAGACATTAAGGACAACGTGCTTCATGCAATTTACCGCAATGCGGGACTTAAAAGCGAGGGAAAGGGAATAGCGTTCTCCGTTCCTGTCGACGAAGTAGTGGGAATTTCCGCTCCTTCTGATATTCCTGCGGCGCCTGCCAAAACGAGCGAACCGGAAAAGCCGCAACAAGAAAATAAATAAATTAATATAAACGGTTAGAAAACGGCAAATCTGTTAAGATCTGCCGTTTTTATTTTGAAATAATATTTACGAGCGTTTATTCTTTTTTATTGCGGATACGGTAGCGTACGCTATCAAAAAAACGCTTAATAAAATCAGCGCAATAGATATACCTAAGAAATACCCCGATATGAAGTCTTCAAACTTACCGCCGCTGAATATAGTAGATATAAGGCATAGGGCAATTCCTAATATAGCGCAAATAATTGCCGAAAGGTAAATTTTGGGTATAGCTTTTTCTTTTTTCAACTGTTCCATATCTTTTATGAGTTTTAATACTTGTTCGTTTTGGGTATAGTTGGGATTTTCTTCTTGCTCATTGCCGTCAAGCAGTTGGGCGATAGATACTTCCAACTCTTTGCACAACGCTTCCATAATAGAGTAGTCGGGTAAGCACTTTCCGCATTCCCATTTAGAAATAGTTTTGTTGGAAACGTTGAGTCTTTCCGCAAGTTGTTCTTGCGTCAAATTTTTTTCTTTTCTTTTTCTCGTAATAAATTGTCCGACCTTAATTTGATCCATATTATCCTCCATGATTTTTATATCTTAATTATAATGCACTTAATTGCAAATTTCCACCCATTATCAGGCGAATTTGAGTGGAATTTTATAAATTATTCGTAGATAGCGTGTTCTTAATCTATTTTAAAACGTCTAAGTATGCGGTATATAAGTCACTAGTGGAGAGTTTATTTCAAATCGCGCAAATAGAGTTAAAATAGGTAAAGTGAAATAATTTGCAATTACAATATGATTTATGATATATTAATAAACATGAAAGACTTAGAAAACAAAAAAAGAATTGCCATTTTGACTGGCGCAACAGGTGGATTAGGATACGCCTTTATTAAAGAATTGGTAAAGGAACATCTAGATGAAATTTGGGCGGTTGGCAGAAATAAAGAACGCTTTGAATTGTTGATTAAAGAGTTCGGCGATATTATCGTTCCCGTCTGCAAAGATTTGACGAATAGGGAAGAATTAGCGTCGATCGTAAAAATACTTGAAGAGCAAAAACCGCAGATCGATTATTTGATCAATAATGCCGGGCTTGCTCAAATGAAGGCTTCCAGAGAATTTTCCGTTTTGGAGATAGAGAGGACTATCGATTTGAACTGCAAAGTTCCCGCCGTGTTGATAAATTATTGCTTACCTTATATGGATAGCGGAAGTAAGATTATTAATATTTGTTCCGCATCTGCATTTCAGCCTGTGCCTTATATAAATTTATACGCTTCGACAAAAGCGTTTGAGCGCAGTTATTCCAGAGCTTTGAACGTTGAGCTGAAACCTTTGGGTATATCGGTGACTGCCGTTTGTCCAAGTTGGATAGATACGGATATGCTTACAAAAGAAATTAATGGCAAGAAAGTTAAGTTTTCAGGTATAGTTAGTCCTCAACGAGTGGCTGAAAAAGCAATGAAAGACGCTAAGAAGGGCAGAGATATGTCAGTATGCTCTTTCTTTGTAAAATGCCAGCATATAAACGTAAAATTTTTGCCGCAAAAGTCCACTATGAAAATTTGGATGAAAAGCATAAAAAAATATTTATAGAAACCGGTATTGCGAACGGTTTTGAGAACTCAGTCGTTAATTTTTATTCGCCGTTCGCATACTTTTTTTATTCCTTTAATCGTAATTGACCTATCGCGTTTGCTCAAGCTTGATTATTTTAGTCCATTACGTTGTAAATGCTTGGAATTTAAGAAAATTTTTTTCGACGTATTTTTACATTTTGACAAGTTAATTGACAAGATATCGACACTATGATATAATTTTTTCGCATTATATGTTAATGGGATTGAATTAAACATAAATTTTTCAAAATAAAAAAAGGAGTATTTATGGCAGAAAAAGATACTAAAACCACGTCTAAATCTGCAAGCAAATCCAAGTCCGCTTCAGAGACGAAAACGACGACGGCAAAGGCGTCGGCAAAAACAGACGCAAAGGCTAAGGCTACGACCGAAAAGCCAAAGGCAAAGACAAGTTCGCAATCTTCGGCAAAGACGACCAAAGAAAGTCCGAGCGCAAAGACAAAAACTGCGGCAAAGTCGGAGAAAAGCGCTACGGCACCAGCTGCGGCGAAAGAAAAATCTACCGCTAAGACAGCAAAGTCAAACGCTTCGTCTGCAAAGGCAAAGAGCGAACCCGTAAAGGAAGATAAGGCAAAGAGCAAGACGACTCAAAAAGTTGATGCGAAACAAGCCGACGGAAAACAAAAACCGAAAGCCGAGCCGAAGAATAATACGGCTTCGGCGGCTAAGTCAAAAAGCTCTCCCGTAAAAGATGAAAAGCCAAAGACTAAATCAAGCGAGAAAGCAGTCGATGAAAAGTCAAAGGCTAAGACTTCGTCAAAATCCGCCGAGGCGGAAGTGCTTGCCGCAAGCGCAATAGGAAAGTCTTCCAAAACGACGCCTATCAAAGAGGAAAAAACCAAATCGACAAGCGCAAAAGAAAAAGAGCAGGTCAAATCAAAAGAGAAATCTGAGCCTAAAAAACAATCGGACAAAAAACAAAGCGAAAATAAAAAAGCTAAGAAAACTACTTCAAACGATTCTAAAAACAGTGTAAATAAAAAGGCTATCATTATTGGTGTAATTTGCGCAGTAGTAGTCTTATCTTTGATTTCTGGTATAACTGCGAAAGCGATAATGATACGTTCCGGTTCATATACGTATGAGTATGCAAATGCGACGACAGTCGGTTTTGCGAGCAAAGACCTTGGTACGATTAATAGGGTTAAACCTGTAAGCGAAATCAAAAACGAAGGATATGTTGCCGAGAGTTGTTATCCGATATACGGACATACGCCCGCTAACGTGCTTGGCGATGCCAACGCAACGACGAGAAGCAGATTGATAAGCGAATCAAGTTATCTTACTGCCACAGGAACGTGGAACGCAGGCGGCGGCGGTTATACTTGGATGGATAAAGACGGTTATCTTTATAGCGGTACAACGGCTAATCCGATTCCAACAGTTAATACTAGAAGCGAACATAGACAGTTGTATCAACATACGGCGTCTGTCGGTTTGTATTACGGCGACGTAGCAGACAGCGAACCGGGTAGAATAAAGGAAATAACGTTCCGTCCGCGTCAGTATACGAGAGGATATAACGTCACAGGTTTATACGCTCCTGCGGGAGAAGTTGTTAAAATTCAGATAAGTGAAAAGGATATGAATGCTACCGGAGGTATCTCGGTACATATTGGTCAAGCGTTGTACAACGGCAAAGCCAACAACATTTGGTTGCAGAAAAATCAAATGCAACGTTTCCCCGTAATCCTAAATACTATGGTTATCACAAAGGATACCGCTACGCTTGAGAATGGCGTATATACGGCTTATGTAGGCTCGTTCCTTGGCGGTCCTATATATATCCGTAACGAATCGGTTACGTTCAAAGCGACTATTTCGGGTGGCGTAACATATTCGCACTTCATTTTGGGATATACTACAAAAGAAGAGTTTGAGCAAAACGCAAAATCGTCAGCTCCTTATTTCGATTTGGAAGTTTGGGATAACGGCGTATTGCACTCCGGTCCGAATTTGTATGCGAAAAATTTTTCTTATGACGATCTCTACAAAGCGGCTATACTTTGGGAAAAGGTTTCGCTTGTAACTACTACCAAAAGCACGCAAGGAATTGTGTTCTTATACGATCCGTTCGTGGCGGCAGGCGCAGCCGTGGCTTTCCCCGGACAGGGATCAGTAAACTGTCCTGCGGGGTGGATGAGTAATTCGCTTAATTATGAATCTATTACGACGTCAGGCGCATGGGGTAACTTCCACGAATATCACCACAATTTCCAAGGATATGGCGTAGGTAACGGAGGTGAGGTCACGAACAACGGAATGACTTTGGTGTCCTATTCCTTATTTACCAAGATTTCTTCGTCGAGAGGTCTCGACAGTTACGGAGCTGAGGGACTTGGCGGTTGGAACAGCTATACCAGCGCGACTTGGGCGCTTGAAGAAGTTCTTAAAATTGCAAGAGCAGACCAAAGTCCAAGCAACGGCAATCAAGGGCTTGCGCTTTACGCTACGCTATTGCACAATTTCGGTCCTGATAATTATATTCAAGCAAAAGTAACGCAGTCCGGCGGACAGAATTACCTCGCGTATTTGAAGGCTTGGCAGAATGTTACGCACAACGATATGACGTACTACTTCAAAGATATATTACAGGGTATTACTGCGGAACAAGCGGCTGAGTTGACCAATCCGGAATATTCTATGTTCGTACCGGTATCTTCGGTTTACCAAACTGGTAGAAGTTATATGTACGACGGCGAGAAGAAATACATTACTACTATGCAGCCATTTGTAATAAATTACGGCGAAGATTATACATTTGATCTTAACAAATATACTTACGAAGGCGGTATGTACAAGGGCGGTAGTATAAATATACCGGAAGGTTTCTCTTTTAGTATAAAGGAAGTAAAACAGCCGCAGTACGGAAAAGTAACATCTCTGGGCGACAATAAATATACGTATACTCCCGATAAGAAAAATATGAATTCGGGTGAGATAATAGTAACGTTGCAAATCACTAAGGACAACGACCCGTCATTTAAGGTCGACGACGTAGATTTGGTGCTTGAATTTGAGCAGACACATGAAAAAAATAAGTTTACTCTTGAAAGAACGACGTATACTTACGACTCAGGTAAAATGTATACCGACGCGGTAGAAGCGTATGAAAACAATTATAAGAATTATTCTTCCAAGGTAGAAGGTAACAACCTCAATGGCGTACAAAACAGCAATACCGATATTTGGTACTATCCAAATACTGACGCATATAAAGATTCGCCGTACGTGGTCAAAGAAAATACCGTTGCCGAAGTAAGCGGAAAACTCTACTTCAAAGACGGTGGCAAGTATAGATTGTATTTGCGCGGACGAAGCAATTGCGCAATGTACTATTCTATCGGAGATGATAAACACTTTGAACTTGGAGGAAAGATAACGTCTGCGTCGCCGGCGGTAAGCAATACGGCTAATTTCCGAACAGGAGATGCAAATACGTATGTGGATATTGAGGTCGAAGCTGAATCTTGGGTATACTTTAAGTTGGTACTTATCGTAGAACTAAAGCCTCAAATAAGTTTCATAGGTTTGGGCTTTGGACAATGGCAGGATCCGCTGTTTACCATACAGGAAAAGAAGGATGAGAATGGCAATGTAATAGGAACGATATACTATGACCAGATGGGTAGAGAAGTCAGTGAAGAAGAGGTAAACAACGCTCAACCAGTGGCGCCTACCAAAGTATCGTACTGTACGGCTTATAGAAGCGATTATGAATTCCCGACCAAAAAGTTCGAGGCGGATTACTTCTATACCAGAAAATATAATTATAATTACGTTGGCGATACGATTATCGTAACGGAAGGCAAAAAACAAATTCCAACGGCAGATTGTAATTACATTGCGTGGACGCCGGCCGAACAATCTATTGACAATCTCTTTGACGGAAAGTCAGATACGGGTATTCATTTCTCGTCTGCGTGGGGAGTCTCAGCAAACAAACCGGCTATACTTGCGTTTGACATTGGAGAGGCTGTTACCGCAAACACTATGACGCTGTATACATATTTACAGACCGGTAGCAACAGCAAAGGGTTCCCATCAACCTTTACTTTGGAGGGAAGTTTGGACGGAAAAGAATACTTTGATATGGGTTCTTGGACGGGACAATCGCAGCCAGCTGTAAGCAGAGACTACTTGCTCAAAGACGGCAAGGCTTATACTTTCCGATACTATCGTTTGACGGTAACGGCTAGTAACAACGGAAGATGCGCGCTCAATGGTTTGACGTTCTCAAATACAATTAGATTTACGGGCGACGGCAACAACCTTTTCTCACCTGACAACGAGATGTTTACGTTTAGCAGAGTATGGCGCGCAGAACAGGCATATTCGATGTTCGGTCACGTATACGTTGGAAAGAAAGGTTATACGATGAAATTTGAATTCGAAGGAACCAACTTTATCATTCTTTCGTCTTCGCAATACGCAAATAAATTTGAAGTCAAGATAGACGGCAAAGTTGTGTCTTCGATGGATCTTAAAGAAGAAAAAGACGAGATTTACGCTTCGTATATATCTTCCTCGTTGAGTAGCGGAAAGCACAAGGTCGAAATCAAATGTAAGAGTAAAGCAAGCATCGATTCGATAGCAATTTACGATATGGAGAAATAAAGGCTTATAAAAATAAACCGCCCTGCAACTTTACTGCAGGGCGGTCGTTTTTTGTCGAATTTTTATTTTTCTATAAACTTGCTTTGAGAACCGACTTGATGTCGTCGGAGGTTAAAATTTTATATCCGCCGTCCATAACGAAAGTGCTTTTTGTTATTCCGTCGATCATATCGGGCGTTACGCCGAATTGGGAGATGTTCATTACAAGTCCGATTTTCTTCATCCAAGCTTGCATTGCGATCAAGCCTTCGTCTGCTGTTTGTTCATCGGTTTTGCCGCTTGGGTCGATATTCCATACGTTTGTCGCATAACGCGCGAACTTTTTAAGTCCGAACGGCATTATAAAACGATAATAGGGAATTGAGACTGCCGAAAGCGTCATTCCGTGCGTTGCGTCGGTGTACGCGCCGACTGCCTGTCCTAGCATATGCACCATCCAGTCTGTGCTTTTGCCTTTTGCCACAAGCGTATTCAACGCCCACGTTGCGATCCACATTATGTTGCTTCTAGCTTCGTAATTCGTAGGATCTTCGACTGCGATATTTGCGCTGTGGATAAGCGAGCGGAGCAGACCCTCCATTATATAGTCGCTGGTATTGTCGTCGTCGCCCGAAAAATATTGTTCAAGAATATGCGACATAATATCGTATATTCCTGAGATCATTTGATATCTTGGAAGCGTAAAAGTGAATTCGGGGTTGAGTATAGAAAACTTGGGGAAGACGTTGTCGCCAAAGACGTGTCCTATTTTGAGCTTTTGCTCGTGATTTGTTATGACCGAACCGCCGTTCATTTCGCTTCCCGTTCCTACCATAGTGAGTATGCAACCAACGGGTATTATTTTGCAAGATACGTCTTCAAATCGTATAAAATATTTTTCCCAAGCGTCTTCATCGCAGTTTGCGGAAATTGATACGGCTTTTGCGTAGTCGCATACCGAACCGCCGCCGACTGCAAGGATCAAATCAGCTTTTGCCTTTCTTGCTCTTTCAATGCCTTCTTTGAGTTTTTCAGTAGTAGGATTGGGCATAACGCCTGCGTCTTCAAATATCTCTTTGCCGTTGTCTTTTAGAATTTTCACGACTTTGTCGTAAATTCCATTCTTCTTGATAGAACCGCCGCCGTATACGAGCAAAACGTTTTTGCCGTATTTGGGCAATTCTTCGTTGAGCCCGTCAAGCGCGTTTTGTCCGAAGTAGAGTTTGGTCGGGTTTGAATAAGTAAAATTTCCTAGCATAATTTATCTCCTTTAACGTATTTTGAATTTGATTATAATAATTGAAGATGTGTACGTCTAATATTATACAATATAATTTTATGATCGGCGGTGTAATATGTCAAATGCTTATGTCTTATAGTTGGTCATAATTGACACGCATACCTTTGTCTGTTATACTGTATTTAATAAATACAGGGGGATAATTGAGTGGAAATTAGAGAGATAAAATATTTTTTAGCCGTAGCGAAAGAGGAAAGCATTTCAAAAGCTGCGGAAGCGTTGTTCGTTACGCAACCCAATTTGTCTCGGCAGATGCAAAATCTTGAAAAAGAAATAGGTCAACAACTTTTTATTCGCGGAAGCAGAAAGATAACGCTTACTCAAGCCGGACAACTTCTTCGCAAGAGAGCGGAAGAAATTATCGAACTGTATGAAAAGACGGAAAAGGAGATAAAAGCGCCAATCAGCGACGTCAGCGGAGACGTCTATATAGGCGGCGGGGAATCTTACGCTATGCAACTCATTGCAAAAGCTTCGCGCGATGTCCAACAAAAATATCCGTCCGT
This sequence comes from uncultured Clostridia bacterium, assembly GCA_947174325.1. Classification (GTDB taxonomy): domain Bacteria; phylum Bacillota; class Clostridia; order Christensenellales; family UBA3700; genus RACS-045. The sequence goes on along the minus strand of CAMWIL010000022.1, from coordinate 12,760 downwards.
AAAATTTCATTTGTTTAGCGGAGACAGCGCGACGATATCCGAAAGACTTGATAAAGGACTAATAGATTTCGGAATTTTCATAGAGCCGTTTGACTTATCAAAATACAACTATTTAAGATTGCCGTTATTTGATACTTGGGGCGTACTGATGAGAAAGGATAGTCCGCTTGCTCAAAAGGAATTCGTCACTCCTGAAGATCTTTGGGACAAACCTTTGATTCGTTCGCGTCAGTCGCTAGGCAGAAATATGATAAGCGATTGGTTTTGTAAAGAATCGGAGGAGCTCAATATAGTTGCCACAGGTAATTTGCTTTATAATATGTCTTTGCTTGTAGAAGAAGGGGTAGGTTATGCTGTCGGTTTGGATAAAATAATAAACACTGCCGGCAACTCCAATCTATGTTTTAGACCGTTGCAACCCAAATTGATCTCTCATTTAGATATAGCGTGGAAGAAATATCAAGTATTTTCAAAAGCGTCGGAAGTATTTTTAGACTGTTTGAAAAAGTATCTATGAGACTTGGCGATAATGCGCTTGAAAAGTCCATATAATTATGATATAATATCCATATTAGGTGTTTGCAAGGAGATTGTTATGAATTATTGGAAAAAGTTGTCGGTTTACGACATCAATTCTATAAAGCGTTATGCGTCGGGATTTCCGATCGATAAAGACGGCAACGCAACTTCGGTATGTTTGGACGGAGAGTGGGATTTTAAATTGGTTGCAAATCCTAGTCTAATTCCGCAGGGATACGAACTTCCTGAAGCTGAATTAAAAGATTTTGTAAAGATAAACGTGCCTTCCAACTGGCAGATACAAGGACACGGTCAACCGATTTATACAAACTATATGTATCCGTATGCATTGGCGCAATTTAATATCGCGGATATTCCGCGCGTCAAAGCTCGTAAAAACGAAGTGGGCTGTTACGTCACTAATTTTGAAGTAAAAGAGGGCGAGCGCGACGTATTTTTGAGATTTGACGGTATCAATAGTTGCGGAGATATTTACGTCAACGGTCAATTTGTCGGATATTCGGAGGACACTTTCAGTCCGCAAGAATACGATATCAGTAAGTTGGTAAGAGTGGGTAAAAACAAACTTGCTGTGTCGGTATATCGCTACACGACGGGAAGTTATCTTGAAGATCAGGATATGTGGCGTATATCGGGATTGTTCCGTAGCGTTTGGCTTATCTATAAACCGCAAGTTGAGATATGCGATTATTTTACGAGGTCGGAACTCAGCGAAGATTATAAATCGGCAAAGTTTATCACAGACGTTACTCTAAGCTCCCGCGACGGAGTTGCGGAGAGCGCGAAGGTCGAGGTGGAGTTGTCTTACAAGGGCAAGAGGATTGCGCTTTTACAAGAGGAAATAGGACGAATAGAGCGCGACGGAACGAATACGTGTACGTTGAGCGCAGATATTGACGAAATCGAGCTTTGGTCGCACGAGTATCCTAATTTGTACGACGTAGAGGTAAGACTTTTCGACGGCGAGAAGTTGTTGGATACGCGCAAGTCGCATTTTGGTTTCAGAGAAATAAAAATCGAGCCTATGAAAGACGGCAGAGGTCCGTTTATCAAACTCAACGGCAAGGTAATAAAGATATACGGAGTAAACCGTCACGAATTTCATCCCGATTACGGTCACGCTGTGCCTGCCGATTTGATTGAAAAGGATATCCAACTTTGCAAGGCGAACAATATCACTTCTATCCGAAACAGCCACTATCCCAATCAGGACGTATTCTATGAACTGTGCGATAGATACGGAATACTCGTTATGGCGGAAACCAACTTGGAGTCGCACGGACTCGCTATGTTTTTGCCTAAGAGCAGCAAACGCTGGAAAGATCAGTGCGTATATAGAGCGACGAATATGGTAAGACGTCTGCGCAACCATTCCTGTATCATCAGCTGGTCGCTCGGCAACGAAGCGGGCTTCGGAAAAGACTTTTTCGCAATGCGCGAGGCAGTGCTTGAGCTTGACAAAACGCGTTTTATTCACTACGAACCCGATCAGTCGGGCAAGGTAGGCGACGTGTTGAGCGAAATGTATTCAAAGGTAGAAAAAATGCCTGTGATAGGCGAGAATAAACCTATGCGCCATTGTAATGCGCTTTGGTCGCCTACGGGAAGCAAGTATACACCCGAAATGTATCGCGATCTTCCGTTTATACAGTGCGAATACGCGCATTGTATGGGCAATAGTTTGGGTAATTTCAGCGATTATTGGGATATGTTCAGAAAGTACGACCGTTTGGCGGGCGGATATATTTGGGACTTTGCGGACCAAAGCATAAGACGCAAGGAAAACGGCAAGGACAAATGGTGTTACGGCGGAGATTTCGGGGATAAGCCCAACGCGGGACGTTTTGCTTTCAACGGCATTGTCAGAGCGGATCGTTCGCCAAATCCGGCTTTGTTTGAAGTAAAATATCAATACCAACAGGCGGAATTTACGCTTGAAGGCAATACTTTGAAAATATACAACCGTTACAGATTTACAAATCTTAACGAATTCGAAATAAATATAAAGATAGTAGCGGAAGGCGAAGAGCTTTATTCTCGCGTGTTAAAAGTAGACTGCGCGCCTGACGAAACGACGGAATGCGATCTTTTGGACAAAGAGCTGTCTTATCCGGCAGACAAGGAGGTAGTATGCAATTTGCGTATGACCACCGTTGCCGACACTTCTTACGCGCCGGCAGGACACGTTGTCGCTTATGAGCAATTCGTGCTTAAAGAATTTGATTTCACCGCGCCTTTGCTAAGAAGCGGAGCAACGTTTGCAAAGGACGGCGACGATTATACGATCAATTCGGGTAAAGTCGTATATAAACTTACGAAAGACGCATTCATAGTATCGGCAAAGAAAGACGGAGAGGAATTGCTAAGCTCGCCGATAAGACCCAACTTCGTACGCGCCGACATCGACAATGACGCTCTTCCGCAAGTGCCGAGAATTATTGCTCATACGATAATGGGCATAGGCAAATTCCGAAAAGCGATCAAGACATTGAAAGCAAAACGAGTCAACGTCAGCGAGGCAAACGGAATTATCGTAGCGGAAATCGACTGGAAAATGCGTTTTGTCAAAACTTTGCGCACCGTATATAAATTCGACGCAGACGGCGCGATCGAGATGTCTATGACGCTTGCGCCTATCAAGACTGATTTTGAAAGATACGGCTTTACGTGGCGACTTGCGAGCGGCGTAGACGGAATACAGATGTACGCAAAAGGTCCTCACGAGAATTATTGCGACAGAGCTACGGCTGCGAAACTCGGTTTATGGAAAGGAAATGCGGAGGACTTTATTCACGACTATCTCTATCCGCAAGAGAACGGAAATCATACGGGCGCGCGTTACGTCAAGATAGGAGATGGCAACGGCGTAAGCCTTCGCGCGATAGACAAAGCGTTTGAGACGACGATACATCCTTATACATGCGAAACTTTATATAGCGCTCAACATGCGCACGAACTTGAAAGAGACGATAAATTGACTGTGTGCGTAGACGGAAAGCAGCGCGGCGTAGGCGGAGACGTGCCGGCAATGGCATGTACAAAACCGCAATACAAGATATTGCCTAATCAAGTACATACTTTGAAATTCTTAGCGAAGTTCGGCAACTAAGCTTTCTCGTAAGAAAATATTTATCGCAAAGAGCAAGTGTAATCAAGCTTGCTCTTTTTGCAAAAAAAATTGAAAAAAATTTTTTTAATTTTGTTGACATTGAACAAAAGCGAGAATATAATCAAAGTATAAAGCGAGGATTTAGACAAGTAGTTGCATCCGACTGTATACAGAGATTCGGGGACGGTGGAAGCCCGATTGCAGAGAGCAATGAATAACACTAAGGAGCGCAAACCCAAACCTTTTAGGGAGTAGGGGAGACGGGAAGGCCCGTTACAGCCGATGCTTTTGTCAGAAAGTAAAAGTGATTGATATACCCGTATCAATAAGTTAGGTGGCACCGCGGAAACAGCATTCGTCCTAAAATAAGGATGAATGCTGTAATTTTTTTTCGGAGGTACGCTTTATGTGTTCTATTATGGGGTATGACGGCAAAGACGTTTCGCTTGAAGAGTTTGAAAAGGCTTTTGGGCAAACAATTTCAAGAGGTCCGGACGATACGAGGATCGTCCAACTTCAATCGGCAATTTTGGGCTTTCACAGACTTGCGATCATGGGACTTAGCGAAGAGGGGATGCAACCTTTTTCTCTCGGCGACGATTACGCGATATGCAACGGAGAGATCTACGGATTTAGAAAGATCAAAGAATCTTTATTAAAGAAATATACGTTCAAGTCGGACAGCGACTGCGAGATCATACTTCCGCTGTATCGCGAAATGGGACTTGATATGTTTGCAAGTTTAGACAGCGAATTTGCTATGGTGATCTATGATTCGAGCAAAAGACAACTCATTGCCGCGCGCGATCCGATTGGTATAAGACCGCTTTTTTACGGATATAGCAAGAGCGGAAAGATTATGTTTGCAAGCGAAGCGAAAAACCTTATTTCGCTTTGCGAGGAAGTTCGTCCGTTTCCGCCCGGATATTATTATGCCGACGGAAAATTCACGCAGTATTGCGATATTACAAAAGTTGAGAAATATTCTTCCGATGAGCTGCCTGTTATATTCAAAAACATTCGTGAGAAATTAGTCGCAGGTATAGAAAAACGCCTTGACGCAGACGCGCCGTTGGGATTTTTGCTTTCGGGAGGTTTGGACAGTTCATTGGTATGTTCCGTTGCGCAAAAACTCTTGAAAAAACCTATTCGCACGTTTGCGATAGGTATGAGCGAGGACGCGATAGATTTAAAATACGCTAAGGAAGTTGCGCAATACATTGGAAGCGATCACAAAGAAATAATCATTACAAAAGACGACGTGCTCGGCGCGATAGACGAGGTTGTCAGAGTTTTGGAGACTTACGATATTACCACGATAAGAGCAAGCGTAGGAATGTATCTTATATGCAAGGCGATACACGAAAAGACTGACGTAAGGGTTTTGCTTACGGGAGAGATAAGCGACGAACTGTTCGGATATAAATATACCGATTTTGCGCCGTCTGCCGAAGAGTTCCAAAAGGAAGCTGTCAAGCGTATCAAAGAGATCTATATGTACGACGTGCTTAGAGCGGACAGATGTATTTCGGCAAACTCGCTCGAAGCAAGAGTGCCGTTCGGCGATCTTGATTTTGTAAAATACGTAATGGCTATAGATCCGTCAAAGAAACTCAACGTTTACAACAAAGGCAAGTATTTGCTTAGAAAAGCGTTTGAGGGGGATTATTTGCCCGACAGTATACTTTACAGAGAAAAGGCGGCTTTCTCCGACGCGGTAGGTCATTCTATGGTCGACTATATCAAAGAATACGCCTCAACGCTTTACAGCGACGCGGAATTCCAAGAGAAGAGAGCGAAGTATTCATACCACGCAATGCCGTTTACAAAGGAAAGCCTTATGTATCGCGAGATATTTGAAAAGTATTATCCGCATCAAGCGCAAATGGTGGCAGACTTTTGGATGCCAAACAAATCGTGGAAGGGGTGCGACGTCGACGATCCGTCGGCAAGAGTGCTTTCCAACTACGGAAGCTCCGGTTTGTGAGATTTCTCAAAAGTATTTTTGAAGGTTAGAATTTTACCGAAAAAATTTTTGGAAAATTTTCAAAAAACTGTTGACAAAGCGAATGTCAAAGCGTAATATAGTGGTATAAACAACTCAATAGTGATTTAGTTCACAAAACCGTAGAGAAAGAAGAGTAACTATCGGTAGAGGCTTTACAGAGAATTGCAGTTGGTGAGATGCAATAGGTCGCGAGATAGCGAATGGACTTTTGAGGGCAGAGTAATGTCTGACGGAATCCCCTCGTTAGTGGGAAGATGCGTGATGGCGCATTAGGGTGGCATAAAAAACAAGACAACGACAAACGGAATCTTGTCCCAATTTATAAGGGACAAGATTTTTTTATAGAAAAATTTAGGAGGACACTAAAATGGAAAAGAAAATTCCGCACAGATTTTATTTGACTGAGGAGCAGATGCCTAAGCAATGGTACAACCTCAGAGCGGATATGAAAGAACAGCCCGAACCGCTTCTTAATCCGGCTACGGGCAAACCTGTAAGCGAGGAAGAGCTATATCCTATCTTCTGCAAAAAACTCGCTAATCAAGAGATGGATTCCACGACAAGATACATAGATATTCCCGAAGAAGTATTGGAAATGTACAAGATTTACAGACCGTCGCCTCTTTGCAGAGCTTATAATCTCGAAAAGGCGCTCGGAACGCCCGCTAAGATATATTATAAGTTCGAGGGCAACAATACGTCGGGAAGTCACAAACTCAACTCGGCTATCGCTCAAGCGTATTACGCAAAAGATCAAGGTTTGACTTCGCTGACGACGGAAACGGGCGCAGGTCAATGGGGTACGGCTTTGTCCGAAGCGTGCGCTTATTTTGGACTTCCGCTCGACATATTTATGGTTAAGGTATCTTACGAACAGAAACCTTTCAGAAAAGCGGTAATGCAGGTGTTCAACGGCAACGTTATCCCCAGTCCGTCCAATACGACCAACATAGGCAGAAAAATTCTTGAAGAGAATCCTAATACCACAGGTTCGTTAGGTTGCGCGATTTCCGAAGCGGTTGAAAAAGCCGTTTCTACCGAAAATTGCAGATACGTTTTGGGCAGCGTGCTGAATCAAGTGCTTTTGCACCAATCCATAATAGGTTTGGAGAGCAAAAAGGCTATGGAAATACTTGGCGAATATCCTGACGTTGTTGTAGGCTGCGCAGGCGGCGGATCCAACCTTGGCGGCCTTATCGCTCCGTTTATGAAAGACAAACTTGACGGCACAAAACCCGATATGAGATTCGTTGCGGTCGAGCCTGCGTCCTGTCCTTCGTTTACAAGAGGCAAGTACGCTTACGATTTCTGCGATACGGGTAAGATCACTCCGCTTGCAAAAATGTATACGCTCGGCAGCGGATTTATTCCCTCGGCAAATCACGCTGGCGGTTTGAGATATCACGGTATGTCGCCGATCTTGTCAAAACTATATCATGACGGCTATATGGAGGCTGTATCTTACGAGCAGACCAAAGTCTTTGAAGCGGCTGTTCAGTTTGCTAAGTGCGAAACTATTTTGCCTGCTCCTGAATCCGCGCATGCTATTAGGGGCGCGATCGACGAGGCTCTCAAATGCAAAGAAACAGGAGAAGCAAAGACGATTCTTTTCGGTCTCACCGGTACGGGCTATTTCGATATGAAAGCTTATTCCGAATTCTTGGAAGGAAGAATGAACGATTATATTCCTACCGACGAGGATTTGGAAAAGGGATTTGCTTCCTTACCGAAACTCAACTGATAGATAAAAGGGCGGTCATAACTGACCGCCTTTTCATTTTGTGGAATTATTTATAATAGGAAACGAATATGGAAGAATTTATTACACCTCCAAATCATATTGATTTCAAAGCAAAAAAACTTTTTGGAAGTTACGGGGAGATCATCGACGGCGCAATCGCTTATATCGCCCCAAAAGGCGGCGGACCGACTCAATTGCATACACATTCGCACGACCATTTGTTTGTCGTGGTAAAAGGCGAAGCAAAGATATTTAAGGGCAACGAGGAGATAATTTTAAAGAAAGACCAATCGTATCTTGTCGAAGGCGCTGTTCCTCACTCGGTATGGAGCAACTCGGACGAAGAAACTGTAATGATAGGCGTTTCGTTAAAACACAAAGAATAGACTACGGCGTTTAGAAATTTGAGTTAGCCGATTTTTGTAAGTTACTATTTTTATTTAAGTATTGACTTTGCGATATTTTTCGGCTATAATTAAAACAGGTGTTGCAAAACAAGTGTTTTAATATAAAGGAGACGATATGCCGCCAAAAGCTAAGTTTACAAGAGACGACGTTATCAAAAAAGCTATAGACCTTGTCGAAAGAGAAGGGATCGACGCGCTGAGCGCGCGTTCGCTCGGAAAAGAATTGGGCAGTTCGGCAAGACCGATATTTACGCTATTTAGCGGAATGGACGAGGTGATTGCCGCCGTTCACAGTTATGCCAATTCATTGTATGGCAATTACGTTGAAAAGGGATTGAGCGAGGAATTGCCGTTTAAGGGCGTGGGCAAAGCGTATATACGGTTTGCGTGCGAGCGTCCAAGACTTTTCCAACTCCTATTTATGCAAGAGATAGACGGTCATCCGGATAAAAATGCGGTTTTACAGGGGATAGAAGAACATTATGAAGAAATAATACTATCTATTCAGAATAGTTACGGACTTGAACGAGAGGAAGCGATCGGTTTATATTTCCATCTTTGGGTTTATTCGCACGGCATTGCGGTTTTGATCGCTACAAAAGTATGCGTTTTTTCAGAGGATCAAATTACGCAGATGATCACTGAAATATTTACGTCGTTACTTAAAAGATTGAAGACGGAGGGCAGGTTGTGATTAAAGCGGAAAACGTGGTAAAGACGTACAACTCTCAAGAGGTGTTGAAGGGAATTTCTCTAGAAATCTACGATGGTGAATTCGTCGTGATATTGGGAGCGTCCGGTTCGGGAAAATCTACGCTTCTCAGTATTTTGTCGGGGCTTGAAAAAGCGGACGGCGGACATATAGAGTGCAACGGCGTATGTCTGGACGCTCTTAAAGACGATCAGCTTACTGCATTTAGAAAAGAGCAGATTGGATTTATATTTCAGCAGTATTATTTGCTTTCACATCTCAATGTGGAAGACAACGTAAAACTTGGCGCAAATCTGGCAAACAATAAAGATTACAGACAAATAATCGAGGCTGTGGGACTTAAGGATAAACTCAAAAGCAAACCGTCTGCGCTTTCAGGCGGCGAGCAACAGCGAGTTTGCATAGCGAGAGCATTGGCGAAAAATCCAAAGATATTGTTTTTGGACGAGCCTACCGGAGCGCTTGACGAAGTTACGGGAAGGGAAGTTCTCGATTATATTTCAAAGCTGCAAAAGGAGCGAGGATTTACCGTTGTCATGGTCACGCACAACGTAAATATCGCCGATATGGCGGAGAAAGTCGTCAAAATGAACAGCGGAAAGATCGTAGAGATATATCAAAATTCTGCGCGTAAATCTGCGTACGAAATAGGGTGGTAAAATGGTTGTCGGTATAAAAGACGGTATCAAACTCATCGGTATATCCATCGTGTGTTTTTGCGCCGTTTTCGTTTGTACGTTTATGTTGAATTATTATCTTGACGTTTTGCCGTTGGAAGAAACGTTGACCGATTCTGCGATGACGGCGCTATACAATGCGCAACTTGCCACAGCAAAGTTTACTTCCGTTATTACGGGAGGAGTTTTGGCTGCCATTGCGCTTATAATGTTGTTTTTTTATATAAAACTATATATCGATTCTCATTCCCAACAACTGGGCATTGTAAAAGCGTTCGGTTACTCGCGCGGTAAAATAGCGGGCAGTTTTTGGGTGTTCGGTCTGTCCGTTTTTATAGGGTGCGCGTTGGGATTTTGCATTGGTTGGGCGTTTATGCGGTCAATATATGACGATCTTACGATTGAAGGTATGGGAGAGATAGCAATAAACTTCCATTGGGAATTGCTTGCCTTGCTGGTTTTTATTCCCACGACAGTATTTACTGCGCTCGCTTGCCTTTATGCATATTGCGCGTTGCGTCGTCCGGTATTGCAGTTGTTAAAGGGAAAAAGCGAACGCATATCCGCAAGGAAAGAAAAAGAACGCAAAGAAAGACCGTTTATATGGCAAATGTGTATCAAGACTTTGAGCAGTAAAAAATCATTGGTATTTTTTGTGGCTTTTTCATGTTTTTGCTTTTCCGCTATGGTACAGATGGGATTGTCTATGGAAAATCTTACTTCCGCAACAATGGGGTATATGATTTTACTGATTGGACTTATACTCGCAATAGTCACAATGTTTATGGCGATTACTACGCTTATCAACGGAAATAAAAAGAATATTTCCGTAATGAAAGCATTCGGATATTCTATTAAAGAGTGCTCGTTGAGTATTCTCGGAGGATACGCTCCGTTTGCATTATTAGGATTTGGATTGGGTAGCGTATACCAATACGGACTTCTCAAAATTATGATAAACGTGGTTTTTGCAAACGTAGAAATCGTGCCCGAATATAAGTTTGACGTACCCGTATTTTTCCTAACGCTTGCGTTGTTTGCGATCTGCTATCTCGCGCTGATGTTAGTCTATTCTTTCAAAATTAATAAGATTTCGGTAAAAGAGGTTATGATAGAGAACTAAACCGTTTGACATTATATACGTTAGAGAGCTATAATAATTAAAAGCATTTCCAATCTAAGGAGATTATTATGAGAAAACTATCTATAAAGAGAAAGTGGAGCATAATTGAATGCGCGTCAAAAATTTATTTGTACGTTCAATGTCCTGAAGAAGAAAAGACATATAAAATTGACGGTATAGCTTGCAAACAGATCGGTTTATTTAAAAATGGCAAGACGGTTGAGCTGGATATTTGGGAGGAAGAAACCGAAGTCTTCGTAGTGTCAAGCACTATGCAAGCAAGTTTTACCGTTCCCGCAGGTACGGACAACGTATCTCTTTTGGCTGTTCCGTCGTATAATCCTATGCAAGGCAATCCTTTTAAGATAAGTGAATTAAAGTAGAGCACATTGACGCGAATTTTATTTTTCCTATTGCAAATGATAGGATAATATGATAAAATCTATCTGTATCAATAAGGGAAAAATAATAAGGGCAATTAACTCAGAGGGAGAGTGTCTTCTTGACGTGGAGAAAGTCATAGGTTCGAATCCTATATTGCCCACCATATCGCAAGTACCGACATAGACGGTAACACAAAAAGAGAGTTTGTTAACTCTCTTTTTTGTATTCCCAAATTTGTCGGTCTTACTTTTGCGCGCAATATTAGGACAGTTCGAAATTGTGACGCTCGCAAGACGCTAGCCCCTTGCTCGCTATGCCGTCGCTTCGCTCCTTACGAATCCTATATTGCCCACCAGGCAGTCGGAAGTTTGTGAATATAGTTTTATTGGATTTATTTGACCGCTTTTTATTGTTTTCTATATGACTTGCGGGGCATAGTATACTTTTGTAATTATTACCAATAATCAAAATACATTAAATTTAATATATTATGACTTTGTTAGGATAAGAAAATGCAACATAAAGCTAGACATATAGGAATAATACCAGATGGAAATAGGCGTTGGGCAACACAAAACGGTTTAAGAAAGGAAATCGGATATGATCACGGACTGCAACCTGGGTTGAGATTGCTTCGCGCTGCAAAACAACGCGGCATAAAAGAAATTACGTACTATGGTTTTACCGTGGATAACTGCAAGCGTCCCAAAGAACAATTTGAGGCGTTCAAAAACGCTTGCTGTAATGCGGTCAAATTAATTGAAAAAGAAGACGTATCGTTATATGTTTGCGGGAATACAAAATCTAATTGTTTCCCATCACAATTACTTCCTTATACTGTGAAAAAAGACTCGCCGGAAGACAAAATGAAAGTCAATTTTTTAGTGAATTACGGTTGGGAATGGGATATTAAAAACGGTTGGCTTTCACACGAAATTCCAAGAATCGATATGGTTATTCGTTGGGGAGGAATGAGGCGGTTGTCCGGTTTTCTTCCGCTGCAGACTGTATATTCCGATTTTTACGTTATTGATGATTTATGGCCTACTTTTCAAGAGAAACATTTGGACGACGCGTTAGAATGGTACGTTCATCAAGACGTGACGTTAGGCGGTTGAAAAATTCGTTTAAGGTTTTATTCTGTATTTTCCCATACTACAAAGCGTTAAAATACATTAATTACGTTTTAATTGCTTTTTAGGTTTTCAAATGATATAATTCAATTGAATAAACAGGTCGCATTTGTCTCTCGCGCTCCTTTTTATGTGACATAGAAAAGATTATTAAAAAGGAAAACAAATGAAAAGAAGAAAAAAGCCCGAATTCTCATTTATTATTTTTACGGTAATTATACTTATTTTGGTTATTCTAATCATAGTAGCTAACGTTTTTTTGCAAGAGAAAACTGATTGGAAAAATATAGTAACGGAACTACTTAACGATATATTATCAGTTGCTATTGTAGGCGTTGTGGCGACTATATTTACCAAGGTGATTTCAGATAATTTCTTTAAGATAAAGAAAAATAATGACAAATTATTAAAATTCGGAGTCGACAGAATAGGGGAAGGGAAATCAACTGTCGAAGACACAATTAATTTATTTGGAAACGCAAAAACAAATAAATATCCTTCCGAAATCAAATTGATGTTTATCACGGGCAACGGTTTTTTCAAAACGTTTAAGCAAGATTTGGCTGAATGTTTGAAAAACTCTGATTGTTTCGTAAAAATTCTTTTGATGTCTATAGATAAAGGAAACGAAGATTATATCAAAAGAAGTGAATTCTTATGTCCGCAAGAACCGTCCTATTCAGATCAGTTAACAAAAGAAACGTTGGTTGTCTTAAATCCATTAATCGAACAATATCCCGGCAGAATTGAAGTTAGGTATTTTAAAGATGAATATAGATATAATTATCGTATCGCGAGGTATAGAATTAAAGACGGAACTTACGATAATATGTGTTGGTTAAATATTCAGCCGTTTAATAAAGACGCAGTAGATATGTCTATAGGTTTGACAGGTAGTTGGAATAATTCAACAAAAAATATTGAAG
>CAMWIL010000021.1 GCA_947174325.1 uncultured Clostridia bacterium | reverse complement strand
AAAATATCCATGCTCACCTAAACCAATAATCATTAAAATTAAGGTTCGAGTCCCGACTTCTGGTATGCACAAAAAAAATTATCACTGATGGAATCTGAACTCCCCAAGTCCGAAATAAACGGTGATTTCTTTTTTTATTTTACATTGTATATATTATTTACCTTCGTACCACTGACTCTTTTTTGCTCTTTTGTTGCTTTCATTTTAATTCCTTCGAAAAATAAATTAGGCATCTTAACAATACTTTATTTCTCTTTCTGTGCAATAATTTATCAATCTTATGTTAACAATACTTATCAATATAAGCCATTAAATATCGCTTTTCAAACGCATCAAAAGTTAGTTCAAAATAATGAAAATTCCTTTTAAACTCTTGTCGTTGCTCTTCTAATTCTTTAGAATTCATAGGTATTTTCTCTATTTTCTTTACAGTAACAATAGGTATTGCCTTCTCTATCATATCAATGCCTAGTAGCGTTGTCGCTCCAACCTCAAAAAATCTAATTATGTTACTTAAATCTAATGACTTAGATAATTCAATTTGTCTTATTTCAAATGCGCGAATTAATAACGATTCAAAAAGACTGATTATTCTTGGAAGTTGATATTCTATAGTATCCTTTACGTTTCGAAATACTTTCCTATAGGTCTCGTTAGCAAATTCGTGTGCGTCATTTCCATCCCCTTTGTATTGCTTAAATGCAAACTCTAATACTCCCCGGTAACTATTTTCAGCATAATTTTTTGAAAAACATTTTATTGCAAAGATTTGTGTTTCTTTAATCTCTCCTACTTCTGCCCAAATTTCCAGAATGTTATCAAAATATTGCCCCTTAATGAAATCGTAAACCGACGCTTTTTCTATCCCTATAAAATTATTTATTCTTTTAATGATTCGCGCTAAAATTGTTTCTTGTTTTTTGCGCTCAATTAAACGATTTTGCTCAAAAACTTCATCTGGCAACAGTTGTCTATTCAATCCAATATTAGCTTTGCGTTCTTTGTTAGTTTGCGACAAATCTTCGTCGTCAATATTTTCTAAATCCAAATTATCTAATATTACATTTGAATTATAAGGTTTAAAATCGAGTGAAATACCCCTATGTTTATCTATCTTAATACTTTCATCCCTCAAATAAACAACATTACCGACAAAATGATGTAGATATCTACCTGCTCTACCGTTTATATTTAACAATAAAAATTTTTTACTCTCATCGCTTTTGCCAGAAGGATTATTATAAATCACAACAGTTTTCGCATTCGTATTAATTCCCTCAACAATTGTTGATGTGCAAAATAAAGTACTCATCTCTCCATTATTGAAAAGATGCATTATTTCTCTTTGAAAATATTTTGGAAACTTCCCATTATGAATACCGACCTGATTACTAAGAGCTTGCACAAAATCCCACTTCTCAAACGAATCCATATAATCGCCATATGAAAAACTATAATTCTTTCTTAAATGTTCAATAAACATCTTGATTTGATCGCTAATTTGGGATGGCTCTAAATATTGAGAGGAGAACTCTCTCGCAAATTTCTCTGTATATGCAGGATATAAACAATAAACTATTGCTTGGTTCTCTTTAGAAAACCCCAGTTTATTAGCAGTATATATCAATTTCTCAATAGGTTTGCTAATTTGAGTTTTTTCGTATATATTCTCAAAAGGAGAAGAAAATTTAAATATGTTTTTGTTAAAATAGATTTCATTTCTTAATGTTGGAATAAACGTAATTTCCTTTGCACCTATACTATGTTTTTTAAGCATTTGAAGAAAACCCAAACGCAAGTTTTTCATATCTATAAATGGCCCCGCCAAATAACAAGCATCGCTTTTTTTTAGTAAATAATACAATGCTAATCTGAATGCTACAGCTCTGTGATTTCGTTGAGCGTGTCTAGTTTCGACAACGCCAATTTGAATCCTCTCACTCCCATCATCTTCGCTTTTTAATGCAATATCCTCATCTATCTTATATATTTCATCAAAAAAGAAAAAATCAATTTTAATATCTGGAACAATTGCTAATAACCTTAACACTCTTTCTGGTGTTAAGATAAAAATATTCCGCTCCGATACTTCTAAATCTCGATATATAGAGTTATAGATTTTATAACCAAATTTATGTATTGAATTAAACTGTTCTATATCCTCTGTTACCTCTATAAGCAAAGCAACAGTCGGCAGCACAATCACAATATTGTTATATTTTTCGTAATGCCTATAAATTATTTCTTTCAGTAAAAAAGTCTTACCGAAAGAAGTCGGCGCACTTAAAAATAACTTTTCTTTAGAACTTTCAAACTCATCTAGAACCTCTTTTTGAGCCCTATCTAATGTGTAACCAGATTTTGTATTATACAGTTCATCTACGACATAATCCTTCAATAAAACCAATTCATCATTACTATTGACACTCTTGTTAGTAAGATTATTTAATTTGTTGTAGCCAAACGTCCTTAACTTTCTACTAGCATTGTATAGCACAAATTCCAACTGCGGATATTGAGTCAACTCAAATATATTATTTTTGCGCCATTCTGACAAATAACATAAAATATCTTTAAGCCTATTTTTTTCTTCTTGCGACAATGCATTTTTATTTATCAATTTTGTCGCTTCTTTAAGTAAATTCAAAATGCTCATTTCTTACGTGTCTCCAAGAAAAGCTTACGCACCTTTTGCAAGTCTCTCAATGGAAAAACAAGCACCAAAATCTCCAAATCAAGCTCTCCCTCATTAATAATTCTGAAATCTTTAAAAGCGCAATATGTTTTCTTTTTTATAATTTGTAATAATTTCTCACTATCTGTGTATTCTGATTCGTTGGGCATTAACAAACATGGAATTCTAATTTTGATTCTCTCTTTTTTGAAATAATCCAGGATCCCTTGCATTTGAACATCTCGATCCCCATTGCTATCATAAATGATGTCATTTATATTGTCAATAATATCAATCAACTCAGATGAAGAACTACTAGCTGCGCGCATTATATCACACATAATTATCATAGCATCAGAAAAATAATATTTTAGAATGCTTTTATTTATATCTTTCTTGATTTCCTTCAAACAATATTCCCAAGTGCCCGTTTTCACTTGGCCAACCCAGAAATACTTTTGCCCATTATCTATAGAAAATACCAACCCATCATACCCCTTAATCTCCTGACCTTTTCTAGGTGGTTCTTGCTCTTTATGAGGAATCTTATCTCTATATCTTACTCTTGAATATAATGTTTCTATATTCGAATAAAAAATTTTCAAAAATATGTCTAGTGTCAACTCGCCCATTAACCCATCGTTCTCTCTTTCTGTTTTGGGGATGCGATTTTCATAAACTGCGCGAGCAGCCTTTTGCAAATCTAATAACCGCCCCTTTCTATATTCTTTCTCTATTTCCTCTTTCTCATAGGCATAGAAAATAATACTATCAAATAATACATCTGAAAAACTTTTTTCAAAATTGAAATCCAAAATATGCCTATATGAATGTGTAACGAACACATCTTCATAGGGACTATATTTAATTATCAATGGCGTTATTCTGCCACTAATTAATTGTTTAAAAATCTCATTAGCATCCATATTACTTAGATTAATTATAACATGCTTTTCCCAATATTCCTAATATTTAGATAAATTATGAAATTTTCTTTCATGAATCTTATGTGAGTTCAAGCCCTGATTTCGGCTATACGAGCGGGGTTCAAATCCCGACTTCTGGTATGCCTTAGAAAAATCCATTTTGTTCATCGTAGACACCCAGACACACGCAAAAGGAGCGTTATGAATTTTAACTCCGAATGCGTGTGTTTTTTATATTTCAAGCACTTTGGAGAACAAAATCCTTTTTGTTCATTCAACGTACCCTTGCAATAACGCTTTCGCACTACTCTAAAAAATCTAATGCCATTGTACAAAAAGGATTTTGCTCGTTTAGTATTGAACAATAAGGATTTCCCTGCGCAACTTTTATATTATGAGAAAAATCCCTTTATGCTTCCATCCATATTGCCCACAACAACAGTTCTATCAAGCAATATGTTTGACAATTCACAACAAGTTTCTGGCAAAAGTGCACAAGTATGGCACGCCGCATAGTTTAATGCTTCTATTCCCTGTCCATTACTAAAACTACATACTGGGTCGTTAGCGCAAAATTTTGCCCTATCTAGCGCTTTTTTTATTATTATTGGTAGGCAATCTGAATAACCTTGACGCACTAATCCGCCAAGCGTACCTTCAGCATCTCCACCAGTGGTATATATCAATACTCCGCACATATTTTCCCCATCCGATTCTCCATAATATAACCGCTCGCGTATGGAGGCTGTGGGATAGCCGCAATTAAAACTCAATTCTTTTATAAGCAGATGCGCTAGGGTATGTATAAATAGAAATTCTGAATCCACTTGTCTAGCATTGTTAGAGCCATAGAAAGATTTGCCGTATTTTTCATTCAGGGAATCTGCCCTCTCTACAAAACTCGTAGCGTTGAAAAATTTTGTCAATTCTTCTTTGTTAAACTCCAAAAATATCCCTTCGCCCCTTGAAATCGTAGCTGGATAATAATCTGTTTCTTTTCTCTTAACTGAAACAAATCTGCCGTCAGAGGAATCCATACTATGCGTAGGATTAATGCGAGAAAATCCTATGAGGGCGGTGACTTCTTTAACCTTATGTATAAGCGCTATAGACTTTATGCCTTTTATATTATATAAAGACACGTCTGTCCCCTCTCGTCTGAATTCATCACGCTCGTATTTTTCACTTGTTATTTTCCCAGTTAAAGCTTTATATTCTTCAGATTTGTATTGTAATTCTTTATCAACGACTTGCGGCTCCTCTTGAGTAGGTATTAACTTGCGCTTTAGCACAGCCCTTACCGCTTCAACGTCCTCATAAATCTCTCGCGCTAATTCTTCTACGTACTTATCTATCTTTTTATTAATTTTCTGCGCTAACTCAAATTGGTTTTCGCAATCATCAATATCCTTAACTATATTCATAATTTTCTTAAACGTCGCGGACTCTTCCACTTTGGTGGTAAGTAGACTCGAGTACGGAGGAATAACTAGTGAACTTACTATCCTTGGAAAATATACGGAAGCCGCGCCCCTTTGCTTTGCGCAAGGATATTTGTCGCAATCTTCTAGAACGTTCTTCCATGGGTGTCTACCCTGACAACAAAATTGTGTGTGATATTTACTTGTTGTTTCCAATTCCTTAAATACTGTAGAACTAAATGCGCCAAGCAATGACGCTTTGGCATTACAATTTTTACATTCGATTTCCACTCCCTCCAGACCCGAAGTCGCCGACGAACCTGTTTTGAACAATAGACTCGGACTAGTGCAAACGTCTTTTTCTTTCCCGAATTTATAATTCTTACGATGTACCCAATTAACCCAAGGAAAATCGTCGATATGGCCATGTTCGCACACGGTAACAATACGAGTAGGGACTAATTCCTGATTGTCGTCAGGACATCGTAGGATGTCAATCATATAGATATCATCGTAGCATCCTTTCCTTTTTACTTTTTGTAAGTATTCTTTCTGCCATTTTTCTATAGGTTTGAAGGCTCTACATTTTGGACAAAAATACCAGCGCGGAAAACGAACAAAGGATATGCCACTTTCAGAAGGAGAAATAAACTTATTGACGCCCAGCAATTTTTCTAACCGTTCATCATGAATATCTTCTGTCCCCCTCCACTCTTCTGGTAAAGCAGTCATTAATACTTGGCTGGGGAAATCGATCATAGCGCCAACGCCGTATTGTAATACAGCCTGACTTCGTCTTACGCTATGCGTAATCGTATTCAACATCTTCACTTCTTTAACGTTCTTCATATTCATCCTCCCATATCAGCACAGAAACCGGAACCGTTTTATCAACGTTTCGCAAAGACGTCAGCGTTCTTTGCGCATCATCCCCACACTTATCATCATATCGTTTTATTAATCTATGAGTATCTTTTGGCGCATCTTTAAGGATATATTTATCTCCATAAATCAGATTGTCGAAGTTTCTCGCTTTTCTTTTCCATTCTTCAATAAAGTCTTCTAATTCGCTTTTCACTTGTTCACTATCGTCTTTCATTCCAAGAGGATTATAAGAGTTTATCTCTTTAGCGCGTTCATATATAAATTCGGCAAATTTTATTACATTATCAATATTACCGTCTATATTCATAGCGCCTGCGTCGGGATTCAGTTCCTCTACTGACTGCCGAACTCCAGACAGAAGAATTGCGTACAACGCTCTGTCGCGAGCAGGCAACGAGAACGGCGTTACGCCCGTTGGCTCAACGAATTTATAAAATGCGCCGTGAAATGCTTTGAACTGCTCGTAATATGAACGGTCTCTGCTTTTTGTCGCATCGTATAGCGTTACCGCCAAACCTGGATTTGTTCTGCCTATTCTACTTGAAGCCTGTATATATTCGCTTACGGATTTAGGTTGTCCCTGCAAAAACATTAAATTTAACCGCGATACGTCTACTCCGACAGAAATCATATTTGACGCCAGGAGAACGTTAATCGGATACTTTTTCTCAGCGATATTCTTTTGCGAGTAAACCATATTTTCTAAACGCTCCAATGTATCGTTCAACTCTGAGGTGCTTACGCGACTAGTTAATTCGTATGGCATACCAATATTCCTTGAAGAATATAATTTCACTATTTGCCTATATGAAATACGTTTAATAAAGTCTTTTACGTCATCAGATACTACCGAAGACGCTTTGCCCAATTCTTTTAAACTGTTAAAGTAATTTGCCAAAGTATAGAATTGGTCTTTTTGATTGTCGGGACATTGTAGTTGATGAACGTACTGCAACGCTATTGCCGTTGCTCTTGCCTGCAACATGACTTTTGTTTTACCAGACGGCATTACTCCAAGATACAAACGTCCAAAATCTAATTTAGTAGGTACTTCCTTTGCAAAGAATGAATCGCTAGCACTTAAGCCTTGCGCAGGAAATTGCCTAACTTCCCTGTTATACAAAGCGCGACATTGTTGCACCGCTTGCCTTATCGTAGCGGTAGACGCTATAATTTTAGGCTTTCGACCTTTGCAAGAGCATAAATAATCTATTGCAGTCTCATAAATGCCTACCATAGAACCTAACGGTCCTGAAATAAGATGTAACTCGTCTTGAATAATTAAATCTGGCGCGTCATTATCGCTATTGCCAAAAAATGACTTTATATCCTTTTTCCAAGCCATCATTGCAAATTTGTCAACCGTGCCAAACAAGAGCGTAGGCGGATTTTTATATAATTCTTCGTCTATGATTTGAATTGGCAGCTCTCTCTCAAACTCACAATTTTCTTGCGTGCAACTTAAATAGAAGTGCGCGTTATTGCGAAACTTGTATCCCCATTTCCCAAGAGTCTTACCTTGTTTATACTCTTGTACCATCTTCGTCCCACACCAAGGACATTTTAAGACCTGAAACTTATTATCCTTGTCATTTTTCCACTTGGACTTCGTCAATTTCTCGTGAATTTCTCGCGCTTTGGCATTTGTATTAGGAATATGGTCTCCTCCAATCCATAACCCAATAGTAATTTTCTCATTTCCCAAATTATATTGTCTAAAGCAATTTTTCTCTTCATCCTTTCTTATCTTTTCACAGGCGCAAATCAAGGTAGCGGCTCTGGTGAACTGCTGTGATGTCAAAAGACGCAAAGTATATCGCATCAATACGGTCGTGCCACTATTTTTAGGATTCTTTAACCGCCTGTGGAATATAGTAAAAGCTGTCAACCCCAAATAAGCCTCTGTCTTACCTCCGCCCGTGGGGAACCAAATTAAATCTACTAAATCACGCTCCGCACATGAAGGATTGGTAATCGAATTAATGGACATCAATAAAAATGCCAGCTGAAAAGGACGCCAACGACAATTATCGTCGCCATGAGAGTAGTAGTCAATCTTCGCCATCTCCCGTTGCCATTTCTCGTCGTCTGGGTAATGCTCCTCCTTTTGAAATGCTCCGTGAATTCTTTGCATAAACATTGCGCGATTCGTCAATTGAAATGCCTGCCACGCCACTTCGTCTGCGCCTAGAATTTCTAGCCCCTTTTTCATTCGATTATAAGATTCTCTACACTGAGCAATATGTTTTTCTGCTACTTGCCTATATTGAGTGGGAAAATCTTTACCGTTCATTTCATCTTGCTGATCATATATCCAAGCGCCGTAGCATTCTATAAATCGTTGCATATCCGTAATCTTTGTAGCCCTTTCGGTTTTGTCCAGATCAGATAAATATTTCATAGACAAACTTCGCGCATTAACTGCCCTCTCCTGCTCTGTTTCTCGTCTTAGGTTTAAATTAATTTTGGGAACTTCATATAATGGCATGAACTCTGTGAAAATTTCGCCTTGTTCATTATCATCAATTCTCCAATCTACAGAAACGCCGTGCCCCGCGCCATAAACAAGTTTCTTACTATATAATAGATCTAGCGATTTCTCCTCTTCATCCAATGAAGAAATATCAGTAATATTTTTATAATTTACAAACCGCAATCCATTATTATCAACGCAATTTACACTAATTCGAGGCTGGAATATATGCCCTTTAGAGTCCTTGTCCGCATTAACTAGCATAATTGTAATGCTATATATAGAACCTGTTACGATATGTTTAACCGCAGTAACGTATCCTTTTGTATTTTTAAGATTTACATCAGCCCTATTGTCAGAAAAATCCAACATTATATCTTCGCTGTAAGGACAACGTCTATACGAACGTTTGCTTCTGAATATGCCATTTAAGTTAGTAATAATTTTTAACAAATCTGGATCTTCAATAGAGTAACGTTCAAAAATGTTTTCTAAATCAACTCGCTTTATAGATTGCAATTTCTTTATAACTTTCTTTTCTTTGTCAAACGCGATATAGTTATTCAAACATTCTGGAACGTATAAATCATCGTATGGATATGGCACGACTATATTATTATCATCAGCAACAACGTATCTCGCATATTGAACGTTAATTTTTAATTTATTTATATCGTTTGCAGAAAAAAACGTAAACCCCATTGACGACGGCTTATTTTGTTGCGCCATATTCACGTCGTCGTCAAAAGCATCGTCTTTAAACATTTTAAATTGCTCACGCTTTTCTTCATTATCCGAACCTTCTTCTATTAGCTCTTCATCTTCTATCTCATTTGACTCTTCGTTTACTGAATCGTTGTCGCCAAATTTTACGTTCTGTGGATATAAGATACCCACTGAATAGCGGTCGCTTGGATACTCGGAAATTAATTCGTGCTCCTTGTCTGGATATGAGACTTCCGAACCTGGTCCCATTAATTCTGCACGCAAAGCGTCTGCAATTCTCTTTCGCAACTCAAATAATTCTTTTTGAAAATCGTTCATTTTCCCCTCCTATTCACTGAAAGGCTTATTCACCATGAATATAGGCGCGCTGGCGTTTTCCCCCAAATCGTTAATTGCTGTAATTTGTTCTATCTGCGTCAAGTTTTCTGCCCTCTCGTAAATTAACTGACTGACAGAATCTTTTTTATCTGCGAACATACCATTGATTATTGCTTTACCAAGTAGACTTAGAATTTTCATTCGTAAACTTCTTATCTCTTCGCAACTCTTTTTCACGGTCTCGGCTCTCTCGTCTAATCCAACTAGACGTATAATCGCTTGATAGTCTTCAACGTCTCGCGGACCAACAATATGTGAATCCTTATCAAGCCAAGCCCTTATAGTAGCGTAGTGCTTTGAACAACCTTCTTGACTTAACTTATCAACTAACTCCTTATGAGTCAAGTCATGATCGCTCCTATATTTACGCAACTCTTCTTTCCAGCGAACTGACCGGCTATAATGTTCCGGATATTGAGTATTTTTATATTGCTTCTCAAGAAGTTGATTTAACAATAAATCAACGATATCCTTATTCTCACTCTGCTTAGTGAAAACAATACTATCTCCAACGTTTAGTTCATCCAAATCTACTTCTCGGACCTCTTCCCCGCATAATTTATATCCCTTATAATATTTAGTAAAATAACCAAAACACCCAGATGCAAACGTGAAAATCTTGCAGACTTTTACCATACCATCGCCTGAATTATTAGATGAGGAAACGTAACGAGAAGCGTTCTTCAAAAGCAGTTCTTTCGCAAATTTATCCATCTCGTTTTCAAACGTTGCGTCTTCTATTAACTGTGGAACAGAATTTTGTTCGGGTTCTGCCAATATTTCGTAACGTATTGAATTCTTTTTCTGTATTATTTTTCTACCACTTTCCACTCTCTTTCTCAGATACTTTTCTTGATATTTTTCATATTCGTATAATAATACTTCCGCTTGAGTATAATTAAAACTCGCATATGGATTAAAATCAAAATCATAATATGCAGTTGAGAAACATACGTCGTTGTAAATTGCTTTGCTCTTCTGAAACGTTGAAATAGTCACAATTCTGGAGCGATTTTTAATTTTGCAATCGTTAAGCCATAGTAAATGCATTTGTTCGTAATACGCTTTAGGTATAACAATGCAATCATATCTACCCGCAATGATTTTATCTTTCAGTATGTCGCTTTTGGGATTTGTGTCGTAAATAGCAAGTACCATATGGGATATGTTTTCAAATATATACTGCGCGTCTTCTCTCATTTTGCCAATTAAAGTAGCAGTATAATCTCTCATACTCTCTAATTTTTCATCAATAGTCCAATTAATAAAGTTTTTCTCCTTGGCTTTATCGCAATACCGCAAAGGGAAAAAAGCAGAACGACATAAATTTAAGAGGAAATAACTTGTTATAATAAAGTCATCTCTTTTTTGCCCCTCGAAACCCTCTTTCTTTATGTTTAAAAGTTTTCGCTTGATTTCAAATACTTTATCAGATTCAATTCCACAATCTACTTCCACATCGTTAATTTCATGATTTGCAAATGATGAGAGGTCTTTTTCCAGCGACGGAGTCTTAGATGCAAGTTCTGCATCATCTACTAGATTCTTTGTCGTCTCTGGTACTTGAGCATAGAATATATAATCATCAGACTCATACCAGTTCTCATAATAAGTATAATTCGTTTTGCCAGCCAAGATTACAAACTTTAATCCTCTTCTATCTGCGATATCGTGAGTCTCACTATTTTCCACCCACACTCCTTCATCGCCAATAAAACAACCTATTATTCTTTTTTCGCTATCCCCCTTAACAGCGTCGCGACAAGCAGATATTTTCGAATAGAACTTAATTATAGCTTCTTCCTTAGTTGGGTTATTTCCTATTTGATAGCTCTCATTCTCGCTATAATAATTAGCTGTAACTATATCGGATAAAGCCACTCGTTTATTTTCGTAATTAAAATAGATATTCTTATATAACTGTTCTGCCGTATCTCTATCAGTAACAAAAGCAACGGAATGATTGATTTTAGTTGTGACGTTTTCTTTCTTGAGAAATGCAGACAGAAACTCTTTCCTTGTCTTTAAAGTCGTTTTCACACCTTTGCTTCCAAGTTTTTCTGCCGTCCCTTGATAAATTGAAATATCTTTATCTTTAGCCTTTTCGATAGGCAAATAATTAAGCTTGCCGCCGTCGAGTTCATAAAAAAAATAGTCGACGTCTCTTACAGCGCCTTTCCCTAGCTGCTCGCCACTTTTTATTCCATGGAATATTGCTCTTTTCCCATCTATCATTAACATATCGCCAGCGCGCAGCGATTCTATCATTTCTTCGACATCTGTATTATGATAAAATAAGCATCTCAATACTACTACTGCGATTGCCATTGCTTGATAATACGGAGACCCTGTATTTAACGTTATTGCCGTGGTATGTTTTTCATCAGAGTCGACAACTTCGCACAAAAAATCGGCGTATTCATTAAGCGCTTTAATCTTATTAAGTTCCACGCCATCATAAATTACATTTATTTTCTGTAAAATATCTTTGGTTTTTATCATACTTTCAACCTTATCATTTGACTTATCATATTATTTTTTTGATTCTCGTAAAATATATTCTCCCATCACATTTGCTAAAAGCACTGGAACTGCATTGCCTATTTGCCTGCCAATCTCCTGCATACTTCCGTAAAACACATAATCATCAGGAAAAGTTTGCAACGCAGCCGCTTCCCGCAATGAAATTGCCCTATCTTGTTCTGGGTGACCAAACCTACCGTTTGATATACTGAAACATTTGACTGTGAGCGTTGGCGAAGGTTCATCCCATTTCATTCTACCATATACGTCAGTATGCCCATGAAAATTTTTATGGCACTTTAAAACTAAATTATCGGGCCAATCAGTCCTACTGCCGCCATTATGAGGAGTATTCTGTAATCTCTCTAAGAGTATAGGTTTCAAATTTGCGCATTTATGATTCGGCGTAGTTGAATCCTCGCCGCCTGCCATCAACGAAGAATATTTACTTATTGCTTGCCTGACTGTATTATAAGGTAACAGCCCTTTTCCATGTGTAGCGTTTGGAATCAAAGGCTTAAACTTTTGCGAGGCTATTAAAATATATCTTCTTCTATTCTGTGGCGCTCCATAATCTCTAGCGTAAACTATTTTTTCATCATATTCGTAACCATACTTTATAAGCATCTGTTTGAAATTATTTAACACCTCTGAGCCTTTGCCTTTTAACCCGGGTACATTCTCAACCAGAATATGCGCCGGCATTAATTCCTTTACAAATCTACCGAATTCAATAAGAAGATTAACTGATTTGTGAGGTTGAATATTCCCGCTCTTATCATATTTTTCGCGTCTTAATATACTGAACGGTTGACAAGGCGCACAACCTACCAATAGTAATTCATCTCTATTTTTAATTTGTGGAAATTGCTCCAATAAATCTTTAGGCGTGAATTGACAAATATCTTTTTGCAAATACGAGTTGGCATTATTGACTTCATAGGTTCTTTTACATGCAGGATTAGAGTCTATCCCACACAACACATCGATCCCCGCATCAATTAACCCGCGAGTCATTCCACCGCCACCACAAAAAAAATCTACAGCAATCATTTTTTATTCCTTAATTATCATTGTACCTGAGCCTGTAGATATTGTCAAGTTTTTATTTTATAACCATATCTATAAGAAAATGAGTTCGAGTCCCGACTTCGGCTATACTAGTGGGGTTCAAGTCCCGACTTCTGGTATGCCACCAAAAAATCCTTTTTGTTCATCATAGACATAGCTAAGAAGTCGCGTCTTAGCGAGAAATAGAAAGTGAGATGATTACCCATCTCACTTTTTCTATTCCTATGCTCTATGCGACTTCTTTTTATAGTTGTGATATTGGGATACCGAATTTGTGACGTTCGACTTCGTCTCACTATTCCGTCACTGCGTTCCTTACAAGTCCCGCCGTCTAGCACCAACTTAGAAAGACCTGCAAAATGCAGGTCTTTTGTTTTAAGACTCGAAGCTTGGATCGTCAAAATAATGAAATGATCTAACGCTTCTCTTCTCTATCTTATACTTAAAAGCTTAAGGATCATATTTCAGAAATACAATAACTATTCTGTTACAACCTACTACGCTTTTCTTTTTTCATTAATAAATACACGGAAAAGCGGCAAGCAAGCTCCAAAGAACTGTTGGTATGCTTGACAATAATCTCGATCTTCCTTGGATCTTTTACAACCGCCGCCGCGGCATAAGCGAACGTATGGACAAGCTTTACATTTAGATGAAATACTGAATGAGCCTCGCGTAAATTCGTCGGCTTTCTGCGCCGATGCCAACTGCGTAAAATCATCAGAATTGACGTTGCCGAGCAACCATTCGTCCAAACAATAAAAATCGCAAGGATAGACGTTGCCGTTGCTTTCAATTACAAATTGGCGGGAACAAAAGCCGTTCATACCGCACTGCTCGGCGTGCTCGCCCCAAAACAAGCGAACGTAATTGTCAAACTGTCTGATGCTGACGTACTCGCCTTTGACGTAGTCTTTTACGTAAAGATTAAACAACTTTATTAGAAAAGAAGAATATTGACTGACAGTCATATATAAATCGCTTTCGCTCTTATCGCCAAAAGGACGCAGACAGGGAATGAATTGCA
Source organism: uncultured Clostridia bacterium (assembly GCA_947174325.1). GTDB lineage: Bacteria > Bacillota > Clostridia > Christensenellales > UBA3700 > RACS-045. The sequence goes on along the minus strand of CAMWIL010000021.1, from coordinate 10,535 downwards.
AAAATTTAATATCTTGACTTTTGAAATACTTGTATACGCTCTCGATATGATCAGCCGTATAACCTGTGGAGACGATCAAAACGTTGAACTCTACTCCGCGTTCTTTGAGCAAATCCATAGCGGCTTTAACCGTAGGAAAAGTATAATTCAAATCTCTGTCCAAACGAAAACGGTTGGCGTCTTGATCTCCGTCAAGACTCAATCCTAACAAAAATTTATTCTCAGCAAAAAAATCCGCCCACTCTTGATCGATCAACGTGCCGTTCGTCTGCAAGTTATAATAGATCTTACAGCCTTTCGTATTATGCTTATTGACCATTGACACGAAGTTGATAAAAAACTCTTTTCCGGCGAACAACGGCTCTCCGCCCTGAAAGGCAAAGTAAATGCTGCCGCCGTCGCAGAAATCAAGAGCTTTAATTATCAAATTTTCTGCTGTGCTTTGTGTCATAATTCCATAAGAAAAAGACTCTCTAGATTCCGCCAAAGAATGATAGAAACAATATTTGCATCGCATATTACATATACTTGATGCGGGCTTGATCATAATAGATAAATCTTTTTTCATAGAACTGTTATCTGCGCTTTTCTCCGTTCAAAGTAGAATAATAATATTCATAGTCCGGATTGCCGTCGTCATAGTATGCTTTACTTAAACCGCGACGGTTCTGCGAAAATTTTTGCTTCCACTGTTGCATAGTATCGTTCAAATCCGACGCAATCAGCGGGAACATATCGGCGCGTTGGTAGTTTTCTCCCCAATCGTCGCTCAAACAGATAAGCCAATTTTTTCTGCTCTTATCCGGGAACGCCGGATTATCGTTCTGCATTTGTTTGAAGTATTTCCACACCGTATACGACTGCGACTGGATAAAATCATACTCCTGCGCCATTTCGGGCGTAACCGTGTAGGTCTGCGATACTCCCAAGGAATTGATCACTTTCACTTCGCTGCCGATGATCATATTCAAAGCGTCGTCTTTGGAAATAGCGTATGACACTGACTTGATTTTTTCTCTTTTCATATAAATGATCGGTCTGCTTTTGCCGTGTATATATTCGGCTGTATTGCCTTGCGCGTCGGGAATATAAAGAGAATTCATTGATACGCCGTCTATTTCCCTATCGAACGGCATCATATTATCATAAACTTGCTCATTTACCAAACCTTTAATTCCGCAAAGTTCGACCAAAGTCGGGAATAAATCCACGTTCGTTGCCTGAGCGGAAACCGTCGTACCTGACTTCATATATTGATTTTTACCGTATCTGATATAATAAGGAACTTTCTGTCCGCCTTCGTAAGCGGTATATTTACCGCCGCGCAAATCGTCGGTCGAGCCTTGCAAAGCCGGTCCGTTGTCAGACGTAAACACAATTACGGTATCGTCCAGTACACCCAATTCTTGCATATTATAGAATAGTTCGCTAAGATAATAATCAAATTCTGTAACTGTATCGGCATAAATACCCGCGCCGCTTGCGCCCTGACCTACCAACACTTCATTGTCTGTTTTTTCCCACCTATGAGTATTATAATTATAACTATACTCCGGCTTTTGCGAAGGTCTGCCCGCATAGATAGGAGCATGCGGCCACGGCGTAGCGTAGTACGCGAAGAAAGGCGTACCTGCGTCATAAGTATCGTTGCTTTTGGTAGTTTCTCCTTTCACAACGGAATCGATCCATCCGCTGATAGAACTATGACAGTATTGCGTAAGCATAGTTTGATCTATTTTTGTTCCGCCATTAATGATCTCGTATCTGCCGTCGCTTTCTTCGACGTAATAAAACGGCGTCATATCGTTGACGTAATGCGAACCGTAGAAGTAATCAAAGCCTTGATTTGTAGGCAGATATTCGCCGTAATCGCCCAAATGCCACTTGCCGAACGCGCCTGTTGCATAGCCTGCATTTTTGAATACTTCCGCCAACGTAATCTCGTCGCCGAGCATACCGTCTACGTTGCCGCCCATTTCAAACGAGTTGAAAGGTCTTGTGGTGCAAACCGGCCAACTGGTATTTACCGTAGGATAAATTACGTTGTCGGCATAACCTCTGTATGGATATCTACCGGTAAGCATTGCAAATCTAGACGGAGAGCAAACTGAATAACTGGCATAGAAGTTGTCGAAAGCCACGCCTTCCTGTCCAACGTAGTCCATAGCCGGCGTGCTATAAACGGTATTGCCGTTATAGGACGTATCGCCGTAACCCATATCATCCATCAAGATAACCAAGACGTTGGGCGATTGAGAATTAACGCCGTTCTTTTTGTAATAATCATTGAGAGCTTTGAGATATTCGTCTTCTCCGCTCGACATATCCAGCGCAATAGGCTTAGCGCGCAAATTACAAGTGAAAACCAACGCTATCGATGCAAGAAATAGCGCTACCGAGAAAGTCGACGAGATCAGTCTTACGTACTTTTTATCGTATAATTTTTTACAAATCAAAAACAGAACGGTAACTAGCGCTACGCAAGGCGAAACTATTAAAATATTGCCAACGAGTCTGGTAAAGAAATTGCCTTCGCCTTGCCACAGATAATTATCCGTGTTGATAAAGCCGTCTTTTCCGCTAGACAATGCTCCCCAACCGCTATCCGCGCCCGCAACTATATAGAAGCTTGCTATAGCGAATATAGGCAGAACGTAAGCGATCAAAAACATTTTATTGAGTTTTGATTTGAAAACTACGTTGATGACGATCACCAAAGAAACGAAGCACAAGAATATCAAATTCAAAAGTGTAACGATATTCAACCCTACGATCCACTGAGCCAAAACGAGCGCAACCGCAATAATCACCAAAGCAACCGAGAATTTGCTTTTCGCGCCATAAAATTCAAACTTTTTAGTTTCTGACTTATTTTTCTTCAATTCCCCACCATATAAAAGCGACTATATTTAAAAGCAAATACTCTGTATCGGCATTAGACCGTCGCAACCTTAAAAATTTATTTGTTTAATTATATCATACTATATTAATGAATATCAATCTTCAGTAAGAAATTTTTTTAATAAATAGCTCTTTATATTTTATACAAAGTTTAAGCAATTCGAATCCGCCGACAAACATGGGAATTACAAGTACAAAATTGCGTAACGCAATCGACATTAAAAACTTCCTTACGTTTGTTTGGGGAAAAAGAAACCGACAAACTCATCACAGTTTGCCGGTTGTCATTATTAAAATTCAGTATAAATAATTTATCAGTTCTTTTTCATATATTTTGCCCCGCTTCGCCAAGCCTGACCGACTTTTTCGCCTATGGCATAATAACCGCTTTGGAACTGATCGAATACGAAAGCGTTGAGTTTTGTGGGATCGACTTTTCCCCTTTCGTCAAGCACCTTTTCGTCGGCAAGCGTATTGAGTATCTCGCCCAGAACGCGAAAACCGTAAACCGTATTTTGACACTCGACTACTTTACATTCCAACGTTAGCGGAAAATCCTCTACTATCGGCGCGTTTACTCTTTCGCTTTTGACAGCGCGAAGTCCCGACCTTTGGAACTTATCTTTCATTTTGTTTGCCGTAGCGATACCAAAAAAGTCCGCTTCTTCAATATGATCAACGTCCGCAATGCTTAGAGTAAATGCTCCCGTTCGTTTGATATTTTCAGCAGTTTTGTGGTCTTCGTCAATATTTAACGCAACCATATTTTCGGCGCAAACTCCGCCCCATGCCATATTCATTACGTCTACGCTTCCGTCCTCATTATAAGTTGAGATCATAAGTACGGGCATAGGAAAAGTATAAGGCTTAACTCCCAAATCTTTCAACATAATCATACCTCCTTTACTTTGGCTGTTATTCTCAACTAAAATTATAAGGTCGTCACGTCGATTTGTCAAGCGAGCTTATTTCTGTATAATTCTCAATTCAGTCTTTATTATCCGAAGCGTTTTCTTCTTTCTTGTTGCTCTTAAAAGAAAACGAGCAACAAGAACACGACGAACAATCTCCCGAACAGCAACAACCGCCTTTACCGCTTTTCTTGGCTTTGATCTTACGGTAGAAGTAAAGTCCAAACCCGCCTATAAGAACAAGCGCAACGACTATTCCTACCACTATTGCCGATGTGTCAACCGCTAACGTAACTATCATTGTTTATCTCCCAAATTCAAAGCTTTCGCTTTCTTCTTTTGTATGAAGTGCGCTGCCGCGATTATTCCGGCAACGACTGCGGCAAATATGAAAATCGTCCACCAATATTCGCCTACAAGATAAATAAACATTGCAACGATATAGGATGTAAGTATCCAGAAAAGTATTGCAAGCCACGTGCGTTTTCTTGAACCGAATTCGCTTGCGGCAGCTCCGACAGCCGCCATACACGGTACGGTAAGAAGATTGAACGCCATAAACGCAAATACGCCTGCCGTAGATACTCCGCTTTCAGTCACAAATTCCGCTACGCTACCCGAAAGTACTTCGATTGAAGAGATGACTTCTTCTTTGGCTATCAAGCCCGTTACGGAAGCGACTATAAACTTCCAGTTGCCAAATCCAAGCGGTTTGAACAGCCACTCAAACCAACCGCCGACGGTAGCCAAAATACTTTCGGTCTCCTCAACCATACGGAAGGCAAAGTTGAAATTGAGAAGATACCATATGATGACCGTGGATGCGGCGATAACAGTACCGGCTCTGAATACAAAGTGTTTAAGCTTTTGCCAGATGTGCACGCTTACGCTCTTTAATTGAGGCGTATGGTAGGTAGGCAGTTCCATAATAAACGGAGTTACGCCCTTTTGACCGCTGATCTTCTTCAAGATCAAAGCTGCTATCATCGCCACCGCAATTCCCACGAGATACACGCTGAATACCGTCAATTCTTCGTTCCAACCGACAGTAGAAGCAAGCACTGCGGCAAAGGCGTACCATATAGGGCTCTTTGCTCCGCAGGAGAAGAACGGCGCAAGCATGATCGTCGACTTTCTCTCCCTGTCGTTTTCGATAGTACGGGTTGCCATTATGCCGGGAACTGCGCAACCAAAACACATCAATAGCGGCATAAACGATTTACCCGACAATCCTATGCGTCTAAACGCTCTATCCATAATAAATGCTACGCGCGCCATATATCCCGTGTCTTCCAAAATTGTAAGGAAGAGGAACAACACCATTATTTGCGGCACGAAAGACAATACTCCGAATACGCCTGCCAAAATTCCGTCGCAAATAACCCCGTATGCCCAATCGGGCGCATTAGCAAGCAATCGAGGTATCCAACCTCCCTCTTCTACGACTTCTACTACGGCGTTTCCTTCTTCATCCAAAACCACTTCGCCGTTTTCGTCCAAGACTTCTTCTACTACGCGTTCGCCGTTGACGACGTCTGCCAAAGCTTCTACAAGTCCCTGCAAGAATACGCCTGGCGATTTCAAGGCGTTTGCGCCCGAAATATTGCCTTCTTCATCTTCTTCGTATTCGGTATCCACGAACAACTCGGATACCGGATCGACGTCTGCGAACGCGCCGTCGGGGATAACTGCCGATAAGTACAAAAAGTTGCTGCTGAAAGTGATATGGAATATAGCCAACATTATTACAAGAAAAATTGGAATTCCCCAAATTCTATGCGTAAGTACTTTGTCGGCTTTATCGCTCTTGGACACTTTCGGTTTTTCTTTTTCTCTTGTTATCAAATCGGAAAACTTGCTATTTATTACGGAGTATCTGCAATCTGCCACACAAGACTCGAAATTGCCGTCGTACTTTTTCTTTACCTCTTCATTTTCTTCTTTAATAGCTTTTATATCGTTTTCAAGATCTATGTATTTCTGCGAAACTATCTTATCTCCCTCGACGAGTTTGATACTGTCAAAAAGCTTTTCCTTGCCGTCTTTGAGCAACAACATTACTTTATCGATACTGTCTTTAAGCATCGTATCCGAAATCAAAGATATTGCGCTACGCTCAACCGAATAGTTCTCTTTTACTGTCTGCATCAATTCCTTGATACCCTTTTGTTTGAGCGCGGAAATGCTCACGACGGGAACTCCCAATCTATCCGACAAAGCTTTGACGTCAATCGTCTCTCCGTTTGCTTTAAGACAGTCCTCCATATTCAGCGCAACCACGATAGGCATACCTATTTCCAACAACTGCGTCGTAAGATAAAGGTTTCTTTCCAAATTGGTAGCGTCAATAATATTCAGAATCAAATCAGCGTCTCCCGAAAGTATGTAATCTCTGGAAATTATCTCTTCCGGCGAATACGGCGATAAGGAATATATACCCGGTAAATCGACTATATCTATTTTAATATCCGCTTTCCTGTCTCTATACGTGCCTTGCAATTTTTCTACGGTAACGCCCGTCCAGTTGCCGACGTGCGCGGTCGCTCCGGTCAAAGCGTTGAACAAAGTCGTCTTTCCGCAGTTAGGGTTTCCTGCAAGGGCGATCTTTATATTCTTTCTATTATCTTGGGAATTCTTCCTTTTCATCAATTTACCTCCACGTTGATCTTGCTTGCCACGTCTTTATTCATGGCGATCCTGCAATCTCTTACTTTAACGATAACGTCCCCAAAATTAGACTGCATAAGCGTTATCTTACCGCCCTCTATGATACCTATATTCTGCAACCTGTTTTTTGTCTTTTCATCGGTATTTATCTTTAATACCTTTCCTTCTTTACCTATCGGCGCTATTATCAGCCTCATTCACGTCTCCTTTTATAAAAATGTTGCTCTATGCTAACTTTTGGACCATAAAAATAATTCAAGTTAGCTTGTGCTAACATTATAGTATTTGTAATTGACCTCTGTCAAGAGTTTTTCCACAAAAATATCTAAAATTCTCAAAATTTTTCGGAAACTCAACCACTTTGCAATTTACTTCGTCTAAACGCGAGCAATTCCACAAATTATCGCGTAGTTGATAGTGACACAACTTTCTTGCAACGCCCCAACGCTTGACGATATTATATATTTATCAAAAACGAATTTTATTCCTACTTTGATTTTTTGTTCTTTTTCTTTAATGCCGTTCTTTTCAAAATTCCGACTGAACATAGAAGTACGGAGGCAACTCCTATCGTTATTAGTATTTTGCCATAGTAATTAATTTTACTTTCGTCGTTGTCGTCTTCTATTTTATCCGTAGGACTATTGTCGCCGTCTACGTCTTTATCCCCTGCGCCGTCTTCTATATTTGAGCCGTCGTCTGTATCGTTTGAAGAGTCGTTGTTTTCGACGTCATCGTCAGGCAAGTTATCCGCATCCGCGTCTTTTATACTGACTTTTATTTCAAATAGACTTTCGTCCAATACGTATCTTGACTTCAAACTTTCCGGCATAAACAATCTGATCTTATACTCTCCCGCAACGCTTGGGCTGTCGGTGGGCAAACAAGCTCCGTTGTCACAGTTGAGAAACGAAGTGTCAAGTAAATAAAGAATATCGCTGTCAACGACGTCTCTGAATTTGATTTTTAAATTCGACACACTGTTTGTATCAAGTCCTATAAAATCCTCTTCGTTGTTGGCAAGTTGCGAAATGACTGCTTTGTAGACGATCAACTCCGCTCCCTTTTCAAACGAATTTAATTCGTCGAAATTCTCCACCGTATAGTTGCCGAACTCGCTCTTTTCAAGCCAAAACCTATATGCGTTTTCAGAAGGCAGCGAATCGGGTTTTGCGTTTGAGACAAAATCAAGACAGATCTCGTCAATAACGCCGTCTGCTACATAATGATATGTGGGCGATCTATCTCCGTAAGTACTTTCGGCATAATTCAGCGTAACCCTAACTTGCTTTCTCTTGATAATGCCGAACACGTCGCTGATCAAATTGACAATGCGAATATTGGTATTTTCCATTGCCCATACGTCAATTACTATTTCTTTTCTGTCGCCTGCGTTAACGTCAACAAAATGCGCTTCGAATTCTAAATACTTTATAAGCAGAGAATTGTCAATGACGCCTTGACTCGTATTATCAAATTGTATTCTAATATCACCTATATTGTCCGTTCCGTCATACACTTTACTGCCTTCTACTTCAAACCAATCGCCTGTGATAATAAGTCGTTTTTCTATACTTGAGAGAAACACATGATACTTGACTGTCTCGCTAATCAAAAATCCGCTTCCGTCACTCGTGTTGGATCTCGCCCTAAATTCAACTTCAACGTCTGTCGAAATAGTTATTGTATCTCTGTAAATAGACCAATCTTCGCTTCCGATTTTGTACTCGATAATTCCGCCGCTTTCACCAAAACTCGCGCTCACTTCAAACCGCACGTCGCTTGGAGAAATATTGCCGCTATGGTACTCTCCGTTGTCATTAGTAGCAATCACGTTCAACGTCGGAGAGACGTCGTCAATATACGCGTAAAAACCATATCGCGTAATGTTCCCTGCAAAATCTTCCGCTTCAACGGAATAAAATCCTGTGCGAGTCAAATAGACAAAATACTTACCTTCCGTTTCCGTCAATTCCGTACTGTTGATCTTGACTTCTTTGATTCCGCTCGTCATATCGCTAATCGTAAAGCTCGCATAATTTTGCGTATAGTAATTACCGTCTATCGGATTTAGAAATTCCACGTTTTCAATTGTTGGCGCAGTAACGTCTATCTTCGCCATGAAGACATAATAGTCTGTAACTCTTCTTCCGTCCTTTGTAAGAAATACCGTATACTCGCTGTCTAATGAATCTTTTCTATTTGGCAAAACAAGAGAATCCACCGCGTACGAATAGCCGTCGACCAAATAGACAAGACCGTCCGCCGCGCCTGCGATACCGTTTTCGAGAGTAAAGACAATATCTTCATTTATCCAATCGTTTGTATTTTCAAAAGTAACAATTCTAGCGTACGTAATAATATAGTTGTGAATATCCGTTACATCATCGGATACGGGTACGAAAATACGGTTTTCTTCGTCATAATACAAATATTTTTTGCCGTCAATTTCAATGGGAAGTAATGAAAGATGATATTCTCCGGGAAACGTTGCCTCGTAAATTTTAGCGCCGTTGTTTGTCAAATCCATTTTTGTTAAATCATAATTACAATAACTACCGTTTTCCAATTTTAATCTTACAAAGGAAGGCAGCATATTTTCACCTGTATAACTTATGTAATCATCTTCGGAAAATTCTATTTGAGCTTTCTGCCAAGTAGACGCTTCTATCTTCCAAAAACATTCGCCTAAGTTTTGATAAGGCTCGATCTCTAATCTTATTCCCTCTCTCCAATTATCTTGGAAATCCTGAACTTTTATATTATCCGGCACATTTTCATACACGGTATCATCATCTATTATTTCCGCGCTACCGTTATACATATTTTCTACTTGATATTTATTGAAAGAAAAACTTTTTATAAAATATTCGATAGGCGTAATCTCCACAACTTGCTTGCCCTCATCGTCAATATATACGTTGAAATTTAAAAAATCATCTACTTGAATAACGTTGCAATAATTTTTGATATGTTCTTGACAATCACAATTACTGCATCGCAAATCTACTTCGCCCCTGCGAATATCCAAAGCGGTAACGTTCGTAGCCTGTCCGCAATAAACAACTGCATTTTTTGAGATACTCAAATCCTCTTCAAGATAATCGGGCGCGAAATCGACAATGACGTTATCTATCTTCCCGCCGAGCGAATTTTCCGCGGCAACTGCGCCGGAATATTTACAACCTATACTACTCCCTACGTTATCGGAAGTAAGCGAAAACGTTACGTCGCTTCCCAATATTACTATATTCGAACATTCCGCGCCGTCGCAAATACTGCCGACAACACCTCCCGCAAAAGTCTTTGCAATAATTTCATCAAAACTGAACATATTGTCGCTGCGCGCCTTTGTCCTGATTCTAAGAAAGAAATCGTTATAGCTGACGCAAACTTTGCCGATATATCCGCTGTTTATTCCGGCAAAACCTCCAAAATGCGTTTGGAAATTTACGCTGTCTTCTTCCTCTCCCGATATATAAAAATATGCGAACTTATTACTAACGTTAAGATCGCATTTTTCTATAATTCCCTTATTCTCTCCGCAGACAATACCAACGTAATTTCTCTCAACTTCGCCGTTGTTGACAGCGCAAACCTCACTGTCGAATACAAATATGATATTCTTTATAACGCCTTCGTTGATCCTAACGAAAAGTCCGTACTTACTATCGTTTGCAATGCCTTGCCAATTCAAGTTTATCGCATCAAAATCGTCATCCATAACTTCCGCAATAGCTTCTTTGTCGCTCAAAGTAACGGAATGTCCACGACCGTCAAGAGTTCTGTTTCCGGCGAAGTCTACGCTTGCGCCCACTTCGTCCCAATCAAACAAAATATCCGAAGTGAGATAGCCGTTCAACGCTTCGCCTGACAAAAAATCTTTCAATTCTTGTTCATTGTTTATAGCAACTGCATCTTTTGGAAGTTCTTCATTTGACATTATAAAAGAGGTTGAAAAGGTTTGTAAATCATTGCTTATACCAATAGGCGAAGAATTATACAATATAAAATTAATTATATCATTGTATAAATAAAAACTTAGAAAAATTGTTG
>CAMWIL010000020.1 GCA_947174325.1 uncultured Clostridia bacterium | reverse complement strand
TGTTGCGGACGTAAGTCTGAGATGCGGGATCTTCGCCAACGATTATGACTGCCAAAGTCGGCTTTCGAGAATACTTTTTTTCAAAGTCAATTGTCATCGCTGTTATTTTTTCAAGTGTTTTAGCGGCAACTTCTTTTCCGTAAATTAACATATCACACCTCTTTATTTAGTTCGTTGAAAACGCCTTTTAGCACACCGTTGACAAATTTATTACTGTTTTCGGTCGAAAAGGTCTTAACTAGATCGATTACTTCACTGATGGAAACTTTAAGCGGAATATCCGGAATATATTTCATTTCGTAACATGCAAGCAACAAGCCCGCCAAATCAGGTTTGTATATTCTGTCCAATTTAAAATTTTTGCTGTTTGCGGCGATCATCTGCATAAGTTCGTCATAATGGTCTTTAACGCCATTGACAACGTTGCTTATATAATCTGCGTCGCTTTCGCTGATATCTTCGGCGCCAAGCATAGTCTCATAAGTCTTTGAATCTATTTCTTTGGAAAACAAATATCCGAATATCAACTGATACGCGCTCAATCTTGCGCTTCTTCTGCTCATTGGTAAATTCTCCTATTGCGTCAGTTTCCGGACACTATGCCGACCACGTTGACGTTTACACTGCTCACCTTATAGAAAGTAGACTTCTCAATTTCTTGCTTGATCTTTTCTTGAAGTTTGCATACGACAAGCGGAATGACGTATCCGTAATAGATATTGACGGATATTTCGATCTTAGCGAGCTTGTTGTCGTAGATCACCACATCTATCGCTTTATTTTTATTCTTTCTGTTTTTTGCTTCGCTTTTACCGCTACCGTAAGTTACGGACACCACGCCGTCAACTTGAGATGCCGCGCTACCGGTAATTGAAGATATTACGTTGATGTAAGTTTCGTTGGACTTACTGCTGTCCGAACTGAATTCTCTAGCCATTTATACCTCCGCTGATATTTTAATTCTAGCATAACAAAATTATTTTGACAAGTATAGATCGTATTATTTATATATTTATAATTATTAAATATTATATTCATAATCAAATAAAAAATCTTTGTCAAATTTTTCGCAAAAAAACATTATGCCGACCTTGTTCGGGTCGGCAAAAGCGTTGAGTATTAAACGTATGTATTATGCAGTATAAGGTACAACGTATACTTGACTTGCTACGTAATCCGTTTCTTGAAGAATAGTGCCGAGAATTTGCGCTACTTCTTCTTTTGTCAATTCAGCTTGTTTGACGATAACGTTTAGGTTGTTTGTGCTCATAGTAACGACTGCGTCTTCAAAACCTTTCGCTTTGATAAGACTTTCAAGGACAAGTTCTTTTTCGATAAAGGAAAGAAGCTCTACCTGTTTGTCTTCCGCGCTTGCCTTTACGCTTTCGCTTGTGCTTTCGGAAGAAATGATCGCGTCAAGATAACTAAACTCTTCGGCTCTAGCTGTTTCTCTATTGCTTCTGTGCGAAGAGAAGAACGTTTCTACCGCAGTTCCGTCGTTTCCGCCGTTGACAACGTTGTCTTTGTCTTTAATTTGAGTATTAAGAACGTAGTTCAATACTCCCGTTACAACCAAGAGCGCTACCATACAACAAAGTACTAGCACTTTTTTTCCGTTTGAGGAAAGTTTTTTTGTTTTTTCTTTTTTTGCCATGTTGACCTCCAAATTATTTCATTTCAAAGATTTGTATATTATTCGCTTCGATTTTCAGAAGCGTACATAACGCATTTGTGATTTTTATCCTTGTGTAAATATCTTGTCCGCCTTGCGCAACGACGACAACGCCTTGAATGTTGTCAGTCGAGTTGAGCGATCCGACGTCGATCTCTTCCGTCCCGTATTTATAAGTTATAAGTACTTCGCATTCGCCAACTCCTTCAATACTTGACAAAATGCTTTTGACTTCTCCGACAAGCCCGTCCTGCTTTTGCGGATTCGTAGACGTCGTCGTCTTAGTTTTTCCCGTCATTGCATTTACACTAAAATATACGCATATAGCTACTACGGCTATGACTAAAGCGCAAATTATCTCAAAACCTTTAATTTTTCGGCATTTTTCTACAATGTCTTTTAATTTCGCGTTCATACTCACTCCTTTTCAATCGTGGCTCTGCCAACGTATCCCATTATGATTTTTTTTACTTTCTGCCATTCTTCTTCAGACGCAAACGCGCTCTTTACTACTACCTTTTCTACTGAATAGGCATAATTTTCGTCAAACGTAACTTCAAATTGAAGATTTTCATATCCGTTGGAAGATAACTCTTCTTCAAGTCCTTCAATTACGCTTTTATGAATGCTCTCTTTCATTGAATTGTAATAATCTTCGTCAATTTCGATCTGCGCGCTGTCTTCGCTGATGAAATCTTTAAAAAAATCGCCTTTCATCATTTTGGGAAGCGGAGATATTATCACGAAGATAACTATAATAGAAAATATACCGCGTATATATTTTGTATTTTCTCCTTCGGGCAAAACTATTTCTATCAAAACGCCTAAACTTACCACTCCTACGATACTTATCAACCATGCGCTCATCTACACTACCCCCACGTTAAAAGTATAGATAACGAGCATGACCGTCAATAAAAACATAAAACCTACTCCAACCAGTGAAACAATAAGCAAAGTCAAGTTCGTAGAGATGCCGTGCAGCATTTTACCGAATTTGTTGTCGCAGATAGGTTCTATAATTCCGCTTGCAAGTTTTAATCCCAGACTCAATACTGCGATCTTGATAGTCGGCAATGCGATTACTGAAAGTATCATAAGCAAACTTACTATACCAAGAGAATTTTTTATCAGTACTAAACTCGCAAGCATAAGATCAAAACCGTCGGAGAGATATCCGCCTAATATAGGAATATAGCTTTGTAATGCGAACTTTGCCGTTTTGATCGAGATACTGTCAATGACCCCGCCCGTCAATCCCTGAAAGGTCAGAAAGGCAATGAACAGACTGAATACTCCGCCCAATATATACGTTGCGCTTGATTTGAAAAATCCCGTAAGTCTATCAAGTTTTACGCTCTTTGTCAAATTGCCTATTACGCTGAAAGCTATGGACGCTATAAAAAACGGAATTATTATATTAGAGATAAAAGAAGTGATAAATGTAGTAAGCGTTACCATCATAGGCTTAAATACCGCAGACGAATTCACCCCGCCGAGCAAAGTGACTAGAGTAAGTAACGTTGGAAATATTGCTTCCATGACGCTTTTGATAGATGAAATGGTATTAGTAGTCAACGATATTATTGATCCGACTTCGACCATTACGATAAGAATTATCGCGCTATAAGTAGCAAAGTATATGAGTTTTTTGGTTGGTTGCTGAACAAAGCCTGAACTTAATCCCTCCAACAGACTGTAAATTATTGCTACCGCAACGATAGTCAAAACCATAGGCAAAACGTCCAATATACTCTTGCCTATTCCTTTGGATATGACGGAAAGAAAGTCATTAAAATTGCCTTGAAAATCTCCGTTGATAATGGATTTTACCGTTGTTACGACGTCGCTTCCAAACAGAGCGCGAAAGTCCTCTTCAAGATTTGAAAGCAACTCCTCCTCTATCTTAGTCATATCCATTTTAGAAAGATTTTCGTCGATATTATCCTGTATGATCTCCTCTCCCGACTGCGATTTGTCCGCATAACACACTTGTGATGAAAAAAAGGAGGTCAACGCTATTGCGCACAGCGCAAACAAAATTAAAATATATGCGCTATATGTCGATCTTCCCTTGATTTTCATTTCTATAATATCTCCACTATCACATTGATAAGATTTTCGATTATGGGCAATGCCAGTAAAAATATAGCGATTTTACCTGCAAATGAAACTTTTTTTCCAATGCTGCCCGAACCTAGATCGTCGCATATGCTTTGACTGTATTCGGTAATATAGCCTATCCCTATGATTTTCAACAGGCTTGCGAATAAATCGGAATTCACTCCCGTCTTATCGATTATAGATTGAAATGACAATATCACTTTTGAAAATGACGAAAGCGCGATTATCAATACTATAATGCCCGTAGCCAAAGTAGAAAGCGTGGCGTACTGCGACTGCGTATTTTTAAGTACGAGTGTGCACACGCATCCGACTACCGCTATGCCCACGATCTTGAATATATCCATATTTACACCTAATACAGATTCAGTAGCGATTTAAGCGTATCGAAAAGTCCGCTCAACATATCCAAGACTAAAATCAGTACTAGTATTAGTCCTGCAATAGTGACGAAATTCGCTATTTCGTCTTTGTCGCTTTTTTTGAGCACAACGTTTATTATCGCTGTCAATAACCCTATTCCCGCTATCTTAAATATAATGTCAACCGCCATATTGCCCTCACTATGCTAAAATAATCATTATTGCGATGCCAAGCAAAAGTCCGAGTTTTGAAAAAAGATTGCCCGTAGATTTGCAGTCTTTTTCAGCTTTTGAAAGCATTTTTTCAATTTCCGCTTTACTCAAATTCAACCTGGATATTTGAGTGTCATAATCCAATTTTCCAAGAGTGAGAAAGAATTCTTTGAAGTATTCTTTGTCCGCCCTTTTCAAATACTTGCAATCAAAACACTTTGCTATCTTATCTTCCTCTTGGCTTGATTCGATAAGGTATAAAAATTCGTTTAAATTTTTTCCGAACAAACCTTTGGTTGAAGCAAGATATTTTTTTGAGATTTCCGATAATCGGTCTTTTGAATACGATATACCGTCGATCAGCGCAAGCAAGAAGTCGTTAAAGTCGGATAGGTATCTATATCTTTTATCATAGTATCTTTTGCCTGTAATTCCCAGATATGTGCTGATAAAACACAGTATACCCCCTATCGCCAATTTAAGCATACAGCTCCTCCATATAGGATCACGTCTTTTTCAAATCGACAACTCTGTCGATATTGCCGATCCCAATTATACTGACAACGTATCGTATATTTTCGAGTAGTTTTGAGTATAATACGCTTCTTTTCAAATTTGCTAAATCGTCAGAATGTACCGTTGCTATGACCTTTACTCCGCACCTTACGCAGTCTGCTATGCAATCTATTTCTTTTTCTCCAAATATCTCGTCTGTTGCAATAATATCCGGTCGCATACTTCTTACTTGCGACGCGTACGCCGTAATTTTAGGTATACCCAGCGCAATATCCGTACACTCGCCCAAATCGATAGTTAGTTTGCCGTCGCTTATTCCGCTCAATTCGCCTCGTTCGTCCAATGCCAGCACGTTGTAACCGTCATCCGACAGACTTTTTATCATATATCTCAATAAAGTTGTCTTCCCGTATCCAGGTTTTGAAATTATCAACGTATTTCCAAAATTTTTTATTATAGAGTCTATTCTTTTGTCATGGAACTCAATATAATGCGGAATGCGTATACATAGCGAAGTGATGTTTTTTACAGCGCTGAGTTTTCCGTTTTTGATTACGCCTTCGCCCGTTATTCCTATCCTTATTCCTCCGTCGTAAGATATAAAACCGTCAACGATATTCGTATTGTAGGCGTACAGCGAAGATTTTGTAGCTTGCGAAAGTATATGTCCTATATCTTCCGAGCTGATGCGAGTATCCCCATCTCCAAGTCGTCTATATCTACCGTTTAGCGAATGATAAACGGGTTTGTCTACTCTCAAACGTATTTCACTCAATTCGTCAAAGTTGCAGACTTTATATAGCTCGTTGTAGATGCTTAGCGGCAACAATTTAGAAAGCAATATTTCCATACAATATCTTAATATCCGATTATTTGGGGTATGCAAATCTTACAAATGAATCATTATTGCAAAATAATTCGACAAAAACCTGCTTGTCTGATAGCTTGCAGATCGTCATATGATAAAAAAATAAAACAATGTGGATAAATTAACTCCAAAATTTCATTTGTTTGTTTTTATGTAAAAACGTTATCCACATAAAAAATTAATTAAAAAGAAAAAACCGATCCATAAAAATCGGTTTAAAATAGATACAGGACAACCGCAAATTTGCGGTCATCCGTATATACTTAATAAAATTGAACGATATAATTATACTCTTGACATATAAGTTCCGGTACGAGTGTCAACTCTGATAGTATCGCCTTCGTTGACAAACAATGGAACTTGTAATGTATATCCCGTTTCCAAAGTTGCGGGTTTGGTAGCGCCTTGTGTGGTGTTGCCCTTCGCGCCCGGCTCACAATGCGTGATCAAAAGCTCTACAAAGTTTGGCGGTTCTACCGAGAATGGAGTGCCGTTGTAGAAAGATACGGTAACTTCTCCGTTTTCCATAACGTATTTGAGCGCGTCCTCAACGCTTTCGCTGTTGATCGGCAACATATCATACGATACTGGATCCATAAAATAATACAAATCGCCGTCGTTGTAAGAATATATCATATTCTTATGCTCGATATGAGCGGTCGGGAACTTTGCAGTTGGGTTGAAAGTCATCTCGACGGTTCCGCCGTTGATGACGTCTCTGAGTTTTGTGCGAACGAAAGCAGCGCCTTTGCCCGGTTTAACGTGCAAAAAATCTACGATCGTCACTACTTTTCCGTCCATTTCAAACGTAACGCCCTTTCTAAAATCGCCTGCTAATACGAAATCAGCCATAAAATACCTCCGATATTTATGATTATAAAATAATTAGTTTTTTATCAGCATTGGTCAAATTATTGACCGAACTTTCTTTGATTTGAACCATATCTTCTATTCTCACGCCGAATTTGCCGTCTAAATAGAGACCGGGTTCTACCGTCACAACCATATTCTCTTGAAGAATTCGATCTTCCCTTGGCGTAAGACCGACGCCCTCATGAATATCTATGCCCACTCCGTGACCGAGCGAGTGAGAAAAATACTTTTCAAGACCGTAACTTGCAAAATAATCTCTCGCTATTTTATCTCCCTCTTTTCCTTTCATCCCTGCTTTAATATTACTGATTGCAAGGTTCTGCGCGCTTAATACTCTGTCGTATATCTCAGCTTGATAAGCGCTGATTTGTCCATATCCAACCGTACGCGTCATATCCGAACAATAGCCGTTGAATTTCGCGCCTATGTCCATAGTGATGAAATCGCCGTCTTCAAGCACTCTTTGGCTTCTGTGCGCATGCGGACTTGCAGTATGTTCGCCGAATGCCACAATGCTGTCAAAGGCAAGTTCGCAACCGTTTTTTTGCATAATATATTCGATATATGCAGATAATTCGATCTCACTGACTCCAAGCCTTATAAATTTCAACGCTTCTGAAAAAGCGAGTTCCGTTATTGCTTGCGCAGATTTGATCGACTCTATCTCTTTCATCGTTTTTACGTCGCGCAGCGTCGATAGTTTATCCGATACGTCTATAAGCTCCCTATCGCCTACCAACTTCTTTAAATCTTCATATTGTCTATAAGATATGTCACGCTCAAAGCCTACCGAACCTTTGTCTAAAAGATTCGCGCTACTGTTTAAGTCTTGACACAGTACCTCGAAATTATCACTCAATTTTTGTGTCGCTTCCAAATAGTAACGCATATCAGTAAGAAAATACGATTTGCTCTTTGTGATAATAATCTGACAGTTTGACGATGAATATCCCGATAAGTACAGAGTATCGGAGGGTAACAAAACTATCAGGTTGTCCGCTCCTGCGATATCGTACAATTTCCTGCACACATTCATACAACTAGTTTAGCATAAATTTCAATATATGTAAAGTACAAATCTTATTTATAATTACTTTAATATAGAATTGTAATAAGTTTTCATAGCCAAAGCGTCGCGGGTTTGCGTGCCTGCGGATTCGCATACGACGTACGGATTAAGTTTGTACTGCGCGAATACTTCCATAAGCGGTTGATAGTCCGGTCCATATATTTCGTCGTCAAACGTAAGGTGTCTCAACTCTCCGTTTGCAGTATACTGAATTTTAGAAAAATGCACGTGCATTCTGTTTGTTTTGCTCTCTCCTACGCCTTCTAAAAGTCTATCAATTGTACGTTTATAATCGTCACAGGTAAAATAAATTCCGCAATCTCTGCTGTTGAGATGTCCAAAATCGATGCAAGGTACGATATTGTCGTCACCTATATTGCACATAGATATGACCTCTTCGAGATTGCCGAGTTGCGCTTTTTTACCCATAGTTTCAGGACATAATAACAAATCGGAAAAACCGTTTTCTTCTTTAAGCTTGAGCACTAATTCAAATCTTTTGAGTAGCGTATGCATTGCTTCGCTTCTGCTTGCTTTTAGCGGACTTCCCGGATGAAATACGCACCTATTGCCCCCGAATGCTCTAAGCGCGGAAAGAGAATCCATAATATATCGGTGATTATTATTAGCCTTATCTTCTTCAAGAGTCGCCAAATTTATAAAGTAAGGCGCATGAACGCTTATTTCGATATTATTTTTAGCAAATTCTTTTCCGATTTCATTGGCTGTTTCAGGTTTTATCTGTACTCCACGTCCGAAGGAGTATTCAAAACAATCAAGTCCTTGATCGCTTAACCACTTTCCTGCTTCGATTGTGTGTTTGTTTCCGCTTTGCGCAAACTGTTCGCACAGTCCGCTTGGACCGAATTTTATCATAATTTCACCTCAAAATTTGCTATTTAATGCAAAATCTATATCTTTTGATATTTGATCGGCAAGTTCTTCCTTAGAAGAAAATTTTTTGATATCGCGAATTTTTTCCAAAAATTTAACGATAATTTTCTTGCCGTATATGTCTTTGTCATAATATAAAATATGGCTTTCTATATTGAAATTATCATCGTCAAACGTGGGATGCTCTCCAACGTTTGTAACAGCTTTCAACCATACTCCGTCTAATAATACTCTCGTATAGTAAACTCCCGATTTAATTCTCAGTTTATCATGCGGATATGCTAGATTTGCCGTCGCAAATCCGATATCCCTTCCTCTCTTACAGCCGTCGATAACTTGCCCGATAATAAAATAAGGCTCTACAAGATAGGCATTGGCTTTAGTCAAATCGCCAGTTTCAAGCAATTTTCTTATTTTTGTTGAGGCGATTTTTTCTCCGTTGTCTTCTGCAAAATCAACAACCGACAATTCAATTGAATTATCTTTGCACCATTTTTTCAAATACTCTACGTTTCCTTCTCCTTTCCGCCCAAAGGTATAATCATTGCCTACTACAATACCTTTTATCGACATATACTTGACAAAAGTTTCGAGAAATTCCAAAGGAGAAAGTTCGGAAAAAGATTTATTAAATTCAGCTTTTATACAAAAATCTACTTTAAGGCAATCAAGCTTGTACAACCGCTCCTCAAAATTCAGTATTTGACCGCAATTTTTCCCCAGTACCTCAAAAGGCGAATTTGAAAAGGTAAAAACTGCGCTTAAACATGATTTTTTGAATGCCAACAACTTGCATTCGTCTATAAGTTTGATATGTCCGATATGAAGACAATCAAAAAAACCGAGCGCTAATATCAAAGGTTGCTCGTTTTTTTGCGCATATTCAAGCGTTTTTATGCCTTTCCATCTGCTCATATCATCAATCCCCGAGGTAGCAAATCGACTTTGCTTTTTTGTTATCCACCTTTATTATAAAGGTCAAATCGTCCATAAAAATTACACTATAAATTCCGTTTTCTGCATTTATACTCACGCTCTGCCCGTTTCTCAACTTAAAATACTCGCTATCATCTATTTTGATCGACGGCATAAGTCTATCAACAAGAGTCGTCGTATTAAAAACGAAATTAAGCGGATTTGCAAGGAAATCGGTAAAATCTACGGTATGCTCATCTCCTATTTCAAATCCAGCGCATTCATTGCGCACAAGTTTAGACATATACGCAACGCTTTCCACGCTTTCTGCAATGTCTCTACACAAGCTTCTAATATACGTACCGCTACCGCATTCAATAGATAAAGTGATATTTTTACACAAATCGCCGTCCAACGTTTTATCAATTACTTTAATATCGCGTATAAACACTTCTTTGGCTTTTATATCAAACTCCTTACCTTTTCTTGCCAAATCATAAGCTCTTTTGCCGTTGATATTTACTGCGCTGTATTTTGGCGGCACTTGCATTATATTGCCGATAAAATTCGGTAAAATATCCAATATATGTTCATAAATCGGCAATTCCGAACGTCTTGTCAATTTGCCGGTAGCGTCCAACGTATCGCGTTCCTCTCCAAACGTAAAGGTCGCAATATATGATTTTTCTTTTTTCAAAGCGAAGTCGAAAAGTCTAGTAGCGTTCCCAAAAGCGATTATCAAAATACCGCTCGCCATTGGGTCAAGCGTGCCCATATGACCGCACTTGATCTTTTTGTCGATTGCGTGAGAATAAGCGTTGCGACACTTGATCACAACGTCACTTGATGAAATTCCGCTTGGCTTATTTATTACGGCTATGCAACTATCGCTCATAATTCGTCTCTGCACGCTTTTAATACTTTGTCTTTAACGTCTTCTAAAAATCCCGATATTCTGCAACCGGCTGCATTTTTGTGACCGCCGCCGCCGAAAAACATCGTTATTCTAGTCGAATCAACGTTATCTGATGTACGCACGCTTATTTTGAAATTGTTAGGATTTGGAGTTTGGGTTATCGCAACAGCGATCTCCACTCCTTCGACGTCTCTAATGAAATTGATAGCTCCTTCGGTATTTTCCGCAGAAGTATTAGTAGCGTCAAAATCTTCTTGCGTAAAAACTATCAAGCCTATCTTGCCGTTCTCATAAAATTTTGCGCGAGACAAGACTCTCGCTCTTAGCAAAAAAGTATTCATAGGAACGGTTTTAAGAAAATATTCACATACGTCGCTTGCCGAGAAATCGTATTTTATCAACTCTGACGCAATAAAATGTGTCTGCGACGATACGCTTGAAAAAGTAAAACCGCCGCTGTCTGTTACAAGCCCGCTGTAAAGAAGTTTGGCAACCGTATCGTCTAAACAATGATGCACTTCGTCAAGCGCTTTAATGATTTTATACATAACCTCGCAGGTTGCGCTAATTCCCGCTTCTATAAAATTAATACTTCCATAGCGACTGTTAGTCTTATGATGATCGATATCGACTCTTATCCTAGCTTTATTAAAAAGTTCCAAATACTTTCCCATTCTGTCCATATCTGCGCAATCGCAAGCAATAGCGAGGTCGCATTTAGAAACCTCGCATTCGTTGTAATGTTCGCTTCCGTCCAACACTTTCAAAGAATTTTTGATATTGCTGTCACAGAATATATAAACTTTTTCTTTTCCGTATAATTTCAACGCTCTATAGAGAGCAAGCGCGCTACCGCAAGTGTCACCGTCCGGATTTTGGTGGCTTATTATCGCAATAGTTTCGCTCGAGTTTACGGCTTTGATAAAATCTTCGTACATTATTCACCCGAATTTTTGTTTTCGTTGCTTTCAGCAGAATGTATTTCGTCAATAATTTTAGAAATTTTTCTGCCGTAACTTATACTGTTGTCGTAGAAAAATCTAAGCGCAGGCATATTTCTAAGCTTGATTTTTGACTTTAAGCAAGATTTTATATATCCTTCGGCGCTTTGAAGTCCGGCAAGAATATCTTGCTCGTTTCCTTCTCCGCCCAATACGCTGATATAAATTTGAGCTAAAGTCAAATCCTTGTCAACTTCGACGTCGGTAACGCATATGATCTTTCCCGAAACTCTCGGATCGCTGATACCGTCTCTAAGCACTATGGAAAGTTGTTTTTTTAGCTCTGCATTTATTCTTTCAATCCTACTCATGCTCGATTTGCTCCAAAACGTAACTTTCAATCACGTCGCCGACTTTGACGTCGTTGAACTTTTCAAGACCGATACCGCATTCGTAGCCGCTTGCCACTTCTTTAGCGTCGTCCTTTTCTCTCTTCAACGAACTCAATACGCCTTCATATATGATGATATTGTCACGGACAACTCTAACTTTTGAATTTCTTGCAACCTTTCCGTCGGTAATGTAGCTACCTGCAATCGTTCCGAAACTTGAAATTCTAAACGTCGCTCTGACTTCTGCATGACCTAATATGACTTCTCTGTAAGTCGGTTCCAACATTCCTTTCAATGCCTTTTCAATATCGTTGATAGTATCGTAAATGATGCTGTAATGTTTGATTTCGATACCGCTTCTGTCTGCCAAAGCTTGAGCTTTTGCTTCCGCTTTTACGTTGAACGCGATTATAACTGCATTATTTGCAGTATCTGCAAGCATAACGTCCGATTCGTTGATTGCGCCGACCGCGCTGTGAATGATATTGATTTTTACATTATCTTCTTTCATGTCGTCATTGAGTTTAAGCAGCGACTGTTTTACCGCCTCTACAGAACCTTGAACGTCGCCCTTGATAATCAAAGTGAGTACTTTGACGTCGGAAGATTGGACGTTTTTGAACATATCGTCAAGACTTCTTGCATTGCTACGCATTTGCATTTCGGATCTTTCCTTATCAGCTCTTTCCTGCGCAACTTTCTTGGCAAGTTTTTCATCCTTGACAACTACCATTATATCGCCGGCATTAGGAACTTCGGAAAAGCCTTGTACTTGAACCGCATAAGAAGGATACGCCTCTTTTACTCTTTTACCCGTATAATCGGTCATATCTCTTATCTTACCTATTGCCGTACCGGCAACAATATAATCCGAAACTTTAAGCGTTCCGTTTTGAACTAGAATTGTCGCGACAGGACCTTTACCTTTATCAAGGCTCGCCTCAATGATAGAACCGGTTGCAGGACATTTCTTGTTGGCTTTCAATTCCATAACTTCGGCTACCAAAAGCACGTTTTCAAGCAATTCCTTTACGCCTTGACCTGTTTTTGCGCTGACCGGACACACCATAGTGTCGCCGCCCCAATCTTCAGGCAACAAGTTGTAATTCGTCAACTGTTGTTTGATCCTATCGAGATTTCCGTCCGTTTTATCAATTTTGTTGACTGCTACTACAATAGAAACGCCAGCTTCTTTTGCATGATTGATCGCTTCGACAGTCTGCGGCATTATTCCGTCGTCCGCAGCAACTACTATGATAGCAATATCGGTAACGTTTGCGCCTCTTCTTCTCATTGCCGTAAAAGCTTCGTGACCAGGCGTATCAAGGAACGTGATCTTTTCGCCGTTCAAATCTATCGTATACGCGCCAATGTGCTGCGTAATTCCGCCCGCTTCGCTCATTACGACGTTTGATTTACGAATGTAGTCCAAAAGCGACGTTTTACCGTGGTCAACGTGACCCATTATCGTGACGATAGGCGGTCTCTTGACAAGTTTTGTAGTATCTACCTGTTGGGTATCGATGATGTCTTTGAGCTTATCCTCAGCCGTCTTGTCAAGCTTGAGTTCCAAAGTGATATCATAATCTACCGCAACCAATTCTGCTTCTTCAAAACTGATAACGTCGTTGATAGTCGCAAATTTTCCCATATCAAATAGCTTTTTGACTATTTCGGTAGCAGATTTTCCTATTTTCTCACTAAACACTTTTATAGGAATATTCTCGCTCGTAAGCACTGCGTGCTCGATCTTGATATATTGCGGAGTGTTGGTATCTTTCTTTGCTTTTTTTACTTTGACGTATCTTGCGGTATCGCTATCATCCTCGCGAGTGGTGTCGTAAGAGTAACCTTTCTTAAATAGATCTCTCTTACTCATTCCCTTTTTGTTGTCGTCTTTTGCAAAGGAAGATTTTACGTCCTTTTTCTTCTTTATATCATTGTTTTTGAAATTAGCATTCGGCGCAGGCGCAACAACCTCCGCTTTTCCTTTATTCGGAGCAAACGGCTTTTGAGCCATTCCGGGTCTGTTTGGCGCGCCGTTCTTGTTTTTATCGTAAGGCGGACGCGTATCCGTTCTTGGATTTTGCCTTTTGATCATCTCCGGATTTATATACGTCTGCGACTTTGCCGGCTCGCTTTGAACGGGCTTTTGCGGCGCGACGTTAACCTTAGTTTCTTGTTTTTCAGGCTCTGCTTTCTCTTGTACGGTATCGTTTTCCGATTGAGCGATTATAGGCTTGTCATCGACTACGTCCTCTTCTTCCTCTACGATATTCAAAGATTGTTGTATCTTTTCCTGTTTAAGCGCAAAGATCTTATCGTAAACGTCTTTTAATTTACTTTTCGTCAATGATATTTGACCGACAAAAGGTCGAGACGTGTCTCTCAAAAACGTTTCGATTTCTTTTAGGCTTTTAAATTGTTCATTTTTGTTTTCGTTGTTGCTCACAAAAACACCTCCGTTTATTGCTCTTAGCAATACAAAGTATTAAGAAATTTCTTCTTCCTCACAATACGACAGTATTGCAGTTGCGAGAGATACGTCAGTGATCGACAAGACTTTGACTTTCTCTCTTTTGAGTACCGAATTAAGATAGTTTTCAGGCAAAGCAAGCGTTTTTACTCGCTTTTTCTCCGTATATTCGCAAAGTTGTTTTGCGCTGTTTGCGCCAAGCGTAGTGTCGTATAATACGATCAAAGGTACTATTTTGGATCTTTCAAGATTGTCGATACCCCATATCACTTTGCCGGCTCTCACCGCAAAGTTGATATAGCAATCAATCTTGCTTATGGGAATATTGCTCTTTAATCGCATCGTATACCTCGGCGCTTATATCCTGTTCGAAAGCGCGGTTGAGCAATTTATTTTTTACGCATTTTTCAATACATTGCGCATTGTCGCATATATATGCTCCGCGTCCCGCTTTCTTCCACGTAAAGTCCAAAGATATATTTCCCTCTTTGTCTTTTACAATTCTAAGCATTTGCTTTTTCTCGTATGCGTTTCTGCATGCGATACACATTCTTACAGGCGGTTTCTTCATCTTATTCGTTGATATCTTCTATTTCGCCGCTTTCGCTAGCCACAGCGGAAAACGGTTTGACGTCTATTTTCCACTCCGTCAACTTTGCCGCAAGTCTAACGTTTTGTCCCGACTTACCGATAGCCAAAGAGAGTTTGTCGTCTTCAACTATCGCCTTGGCGCTCTTTTCTTCCGGATTGAGCATTACGGCTATAACCTTTGCAGGAGACAACGCTCTGGAAATATATTCGCCCATATCCTGAGAATAACCGATCACGTCGATTTTCTCTCCGCCGAGTTCTTGCACGATGCTGTTGATACGCATACCTTTCTGACCTATACAGCTTCCTACTGCGTCGATAGAAGAATCTTCCGCATAAACAGCCATCTTAGTACGATAGCCTGCTTCTCTTACTATGCGCTTGATGTTGACGAGGTTCGCCTTGATTTCAGGAACTTCCATTTCAAACAACTTCTTTACGAAGCCGTTGCACGCTCTGGATACCATAACTTGCGTTGTTCCGCGAAGCGTCGTACGAACGTTCTTTACGTACACGTTGATAACGTCGTTGACGTTGTACTTCTCGCCTCTTATCTGTTCTGACGGAAGCATAACGCCTTCAAGCTGTGTGCCCGCCATTTCAAGATATACGGTGTCGTTTTCCACTCTTCTTACGATACCTTTGACGATTTCCCCTTCCTTATTATTCATTTCGTCTTTGATAAGTTCTTTGACGATCTCGTTGTTTCTTTGCATTATCACTTGTTTTGCCGTCTGCGCCGCAATACGGCTCAACGTCTTCGGCGTAACTTCCTCTTTTACGATATCGCCAACTTTGTAAGCATTTTTGATACGCTTTGCGTCTTCAAGCGAAATTTCTTTCTCCGGATCGAGTACTTCGTCAACAACCGTCTTGTAAGCGTAGATCTTGATCTCAGCGCGTTGCGGATTAAGTACTACCATAACGGGTCTAGCCTCGCCGCTTTCTTTCTTGTAAGCGACTGCAAGTCCGGCTTCGAGAGATTCGATAAACTGTTGTTTTTCGATTTTCTTTTCAGTTTCGAGCGCTTCGAGCGCCGCAAAGAAATCTTTGTTGATCATTTTATCCTCCTAGAAGATTATGGCTTCTCTTATCAAAGCCACATCTTTGATGTTAAGTTTTATAGGTTTTGTTTTGTATTCCAGTTGTACGATAGAGGTAGCTTCGTCATAGCCAATCAATTTTGCGTTGAACTTCTTGATCTTGCCTATCTCCGCAAGCGGTTTGAACAAAGACACTTCGACCTCTAAGCCTATTTTTTTATTGAAATCTCTTGCGCTTTTGAGCGGTCTGTCTATACCCGGCGAAGAAACGTTGAGATTATAAGGCTTTCCGAGAGTAGGATCGAGTTCGTCCAAAGGTCCGTCGATAGCGTTGTGAACCGCTTCGCAATCGTCAAGACATACGCCGCCGTCTTTATCTATATACACGATCAAAGTATCTTGTCCGTAGAGTTTTTTGAATTCTACGTCAACAAGTTCCATCCCCAAATTCTGTATTATAGGCTCAACGGTAATTTTGACGCTGTCTGTGATTTTTGACATAACACCTCGCTTCATAGTTTGAGAGCGACTGCATTTGCAGTCGCTCCAGTCTTAAACTATTGCAATAACAATATATCATATTTATAGTACAATAGCAAGTGTTTTTATACATATTTCAAAGAAAAGACGTATTTTAACTCTCGTGCCGCCTAATTTCGGGCGATTGTTAAGAGCGCTATGGCTCTAATTATCCGAAGGCGCTTCTTCGTCTTCTCTTTCTGCGCTATAAAAGTCGTCCATAAGCTTGACAAATACTTTTGCCGTAGCCTCTGAGTCCTCGTAGGCTCTGTGCGCGTTTCGATTGACAATATTATAGTGTCTGCAAAGTGATTCGAGAGAATGCGATCGCTCGCGTTTAAGTATCTTCCTTGCCTCTACGAGAGAGTCGATCAATTCGTTTTCAAACGGCAGATTAAATCTCTGACAATCTCTGCGAAGTATTTTGAAATCAAATCCGTTGCCGTTGTGAGCGATCAGTTTGTATCCTTTTATGTACTCCATAAAAAAGCCCAACACATCTTCGATATATGGTGAATTTTTTACGTCGTCATAATAAATATGGTTTACTCTCGACGCGTCCGCCGGTATTTCTCTATTGGGATCTATCAAAGTGTCATAGTATTCTACGATCTTGCCGTATTCCAGTTTGACCGCTCCGATTTCGATTATTTCGTCGGTATCCGTATTCAATCCCGTTGTCTCTATATCGAATACGACGAATTTATTGTTGAGAATATAATCGCAATGCCAAATCATATCAAGCAGATTTTCGTTGATATCAACTTCATATTTTTGCGGCTTTTGGAAAACTTTGATTTTGTTGGCTTTTTTAATATCCTCTCTTCTCTTTGCCATGCCTTCGTAATTTATCTTGCAAAGAGCCAATTTGGTGACCACAAGTTCGTTTTTATCCGAAAAATCGCTATGGCGGTAGTTGCCGAAAATGACTACGTCGTCACCGTCCGCAAGAGAATCAAGGCAAGTCACAAATCCTGTCCCGTGATCGTCTTCGTGTTTTTTTGCCTTACGCAATTTTGCGAAATACAGGCAATCCATCTTACCGGTCGTGTCGTCTATCGTAAATTTGAAAAGAATTTTTTTCAATCTTCTGTCGGGCGAATTTTTATCGACAATGTTGATTTTCTTGATATCGCTTACCGTGCCGCATACGCAAATACCGTCCATTTCCTTTTTGTATTTATCGATATATCGCGGTTTTCTTCCGATATCCTTGCCTACGTAGTAATGGTAGTCCCCTATAATATCGATCTCTCCGATATCGACGTACTGCACGTTTTCTCTGTCTTCAAGCAATTTTTCGGCATCGACTTTATGCGACATATTTATTCTTACTACTACTTTATCCGAGCAATTTTGAGAATAAATAAATTTGGCAAGCTTGTCCTTAAATCCGCTGTTCTCGCAATAATGCAACACAGGACTTGACATAAATAGATCAATGACTATCTTCTTATCTTCGATACTTATTTGAGTAAGAGACGCGTCGTACTGACTGGTAAGCGTCTGATATTTAGATGAAATAAACGTAATAACTTGTTTGGCGATAGCTTCCTTGTTTATTCGGTTTTTCACAAAAGCGATTTTCAAAGAAAAGGAATCAGGCACTTGCTTTCTACAAAAATCTTCTACGACTTTTTTATCTTCTTCCGTAAACTTTTCTTCTGTAATATCTTCAGGAAGAAGACAGACAACCGAAAGCGAACTAGTACCTATGTCTAGGTTTAGTTTGCTTATTCTCAAAAATTCATATTTGTTGTCGGTGGCTTTATTCAGCCTTTCAATAAATTGCATTTTCCTCTTCCGTGTTCATCTATACTTTAATATTCTAATATATACTTTCTCAGAGTCGGTAAGATCAGAGAATTGTCGACCGTTTCGACGTACTTGGAGTCCACAAAAATAGCCGACTTGTCTTTTCCTCCCGCAACGCCTAGATTTGCGCCTTGCGACTCTCCTATTCCGTTGACTACGCAACCCATTACTGCGACTTTCAGCTGCTTGTCAATATCCTTGCACATTTCTTCGACCTGTTCGGCAAGCGCTTTTACTTCGATATTTGTCCGCGCGCAAGTTGGACAGGATATGATCTCGCAATAAGGTTTGTCGTATTTGTCGCACGCTTTAAGTATATCCTTTGCGGCTTCGACTTCCTTTATAGGATCGTCGCTCAAAGACACCCGTATCGTGTCGCCTATGCCGTCGCACAAAAGCGAACCGATACCTATTGACGATTTTACTATGCCCGTATGATAAAGACCAGCCTCCGTCACGCCTAAGTGCAAAGGATATTCGCACGCTTTGTCAAGAAGCCTATAAGTATCTATCATAACTTTGACGTTTGAGGATTTTGCCGAAATAACAATGTCATAAAAGTTGCATTTTTCCAGCACAGATACGTATTCCAAAGCGCTGTCGCGCATTGCTACCGCCAATGGCTTAGACTTATGAGCAGCGTCCAATGATCCGCCGTTGACTCCTATTCTCAATGCGATCTTTCTTTCTTTGAGATAGTCGGCAAGATACTTAGCCTTGTCTACTCCGCCTATATTGCCGGGATTTATTCTTATTTTACTTACGCCTGCGTCGGCGGACATAATCGCTAGTTTATGCGAAAAATGTATGTCTGCAATTATAGGAACGGTTACGTTTTTTATTATCTCTTTTAATGCGATCGCGCTTTTTTCATCAGGTACGGAGCACCTGACAAGTTGGCATCCCGCTTCGCTCAATCGGTTGATTTGTGCGATTGTAGCGTCTATATCGTCAGTCTTCGTATTTGTCATAGACTGTATACTCACAGTGGAATTGCCGATATTAACTTTTCCAACAGCAACGGTTCTCTTTGCCATAATTTCCTCGCGCGCTTGGTCTTAACTATATTTTATCCGAAAAAGTGAACTAAATCAAGTATTATCGCCAGCGCAAACAAAACGATAAGTCCAACAAAGTGAATAGTTCCCTCAATTTTGCGATTGAGCGGTTTTTTTCTTATTCCTTCAATGATCGCAAATACGATTCGAGAGCCGTCTAATGCAGGCAAAGGCAAAATATTCATTATGCCTATCGACATTGACAATATACAGAAACCGTATATTATTGCCGGTATTCCCGCCTGAACAAGTTGAGCGAGCGAGAATATTGCCGTTGCAGTTCCGCCCATTGATTCTCCTACGGAGAGACTTCCGTTAAAAATCTGTTTGAAAGAATTTGCGGTAACCCTAAGCACGTCGTATCCAAACGTCGCTCCATGCGCAAAAGCTTGCCCTGCCGAAAGTTTCTGCACACTGTACGTTCCCATCGAAATACCTAAGCCCTTATTTGAGCTGACTTGTTCTTGCATTATAGGATTGCCGTCGGCGTCTTTTTCTCCGCTTTCGATATAAGAGACGTAATATTGCTTTTTGACGTTTAGCGTCTGTCTTGATCCGTCTCTTATAACGACGATTTCAATGCCGTCTTCTTCATTACTTATCAGCGACGATAAGCGGTTATATTCAAGCAGACTATAACAGTTCTTTCCGTTGACGGACATAATAATATCGCCTTCTTTGAGTTGTTGAGAGCCGTTAATTACATGATAACTGCCGTCGTCAACATACTCGACGTGCTGATAAGCGTTTCCGACGACCGGAAAATATTCTCCGTACGCCGAAAAGAATATGGTTATTACTATAAATGCAGACAAGAAATTAAATCCCGCGCCCGCAAAGAGAACTATTATTCTCTGCCATACGGGACGTTTGTTGAAATCGCCGTCGCTTTCGCCTTCTTCATCTTCTCCGGCGAAAGAGCAAAAACCGCCAAGCGGAACAGCTCTTATAGAAAAAACCTCTCCTGTTTTTTTATTTGTCTTACTGAATAATTTAGGTCCGAAACCTATCGCAAACTCATTGATCTTGAATTTGAAAATTTTACCGAAAGTGTAATGTCCCAACTCGTGTAACATTATCATAAGCATAAGACATATGAGCGCGATCAAAAAATACCCCACCCATTTCAACACTTCCAGACCGCTGACAGCCAAACACAATACCATTTTCACCTCATATTGATAAGATCTTCAACAAAAGCTCTTACCTTTCCATCAATATCGTAGATTTGCTCTTCGCTTTTTATCCTTTGTCCCTCATAGAATTCATTAAGAGCAAGTCTTATATAATATGGTATGTCGTAAAATTTGATTTTATTATCCAAATACGCTTTTACAAGTATCTCGTTGGACGCGTTCATTACGATCGGAGCAACGCCTTTTTCCTTAGCGCAATACTTCGCTATCGCAAGGCACGGGAATCTGTCTTCGTCCGCGTCTTCAAATGAAAGCGATTTTCCTATAAAATCATAATTTTTGAAAGCAAAATTTCCTCTTTCCGGATACAATAAAGCGATTTGTATCGGCAACCTCATATCGGGATAACTCATTTGAGCAATAACGCTGCCGTCTGCGTATTCGACCATACTGTGAACTACGCTTTGTCTATGAACAAGCACTTTTATATCCTCTGCCTCAACGCCAAACAAATGCATCGCCTCGATTATTTCCAAGCCTTTATTCATCAACGTTGCGCTGTCTATCGTGACTTTCGCCCCCATATCCCAATTAGGATGTTTGAGCGCGTCGCATGCTTTGGCGTTTTCAAGTTGGGTTTTGCTCCAATCTCTAAAAGCTCCTCCGCTTGCGGTAAGAAGGATTTTTGACAAATTCTTTTCTCCGATACATTGCCATATAGCGCTGTGCTCGCTGTCGACAGGCAAAATGTCTACGCCTTTTTCTTTGGCAAGCGGCATTACCAATTCTCCGCCCGCAACCAAAGTTTCCTTATTCGCCAAGGCTATCGTATTTCCCGAATTTATCGCCTTAATAGTCGGTTTGAGACCGCTTATGCCTACGAGAGCGTTGAGTAAAACGTCAACTTTGATTTGCGCCAACTCGCATATACCGTCTTCTCCGACAAATACTTGTACAGCTGGAAATTTAGATTTTATTGAATTTTCAAGATCTTTGTTGTTGACGGCAACGTAGTTAGGCGAATACTTGTGTATCTGCTCTAAGATTTCTACGTTGGAATTACAACACAAGCCGACAACGTCAAATTTATCGGGATAAGCGTCGACTACCTCCAAGGCTTGTCTGCCAATAGATCCCGTACTTCCTAAAATCGTTAATTTCTTCATAATCTTATTAAATAGCGTTTACCGCCGAAACTATGCTTATCACAAAAAGCACCGTCGGCAACGTAAATATAATGCTGTCAAGTCTATCCATTATTCCGCCGTGTCCGGGGAAAATCTTGCCAAAATCTTTAATGCCGGCTTTTCTCTTTATCCAACTAGCGCCTAGGTCGCCAAGCTCGCTCAATACTCCGCCGACCAATCCTACCGCGACGTAAATACCCGCCGACGCGCCTAATGAATTCGTAAGACTGAGAAGTCCGACGTTATTGAAATTGACAAATACGCTTGTTACGT
Organism: uncultured Clostridia bacterium; assembly: GCA_947174325.1. Classification (GTDB taxonomy): domain Bacteria; phylum Bacillota; class Clostridia; order Christensenellales; family UBA3700; genus RACS-045. The sequence goes on along the minus strand of CAMWIL010000020.1, from coordinate 2,995 downwards.
CAAACAAAACAAACACCAACATTGCGCCGATAATTCCGCCCAATACTCCGCCTATCGCTCCGCTGATAGTCTTTTTGGGGCTGATATTTGGACAGAGCTTTTTTCCCTTGAACGTTATACCTACAAAGTAAGCCATCGTATCGGTCATAATTGGGATCAACAAAGCTAAGAAAATTCCAAGCAAACCGTAATTACTGTGATTTATCAATATCAGCGTGGAAAAAATCCCAAGAGGATAAATAAGTATAAACACAGTCGATAACAAATCTTTGAGTTCAAATTTATGTATCAACGTAAATTCTACAATCGCTATCATTAAAGAGATCACAAGAGCAAGAAGTATGCCCAACTCGCCTTTGCCGAGAGTTTTTTCAAAAAGCAATATCAACGGATAAATGATGATACAACCGCTTATCAAACTGGCTTTTATAGCATTATACTCAGCTTTTTTGAACGCTTGCGCCATTTCGTATACGCCAATACAGCAAATCGCTACGGCTACTATATCCGCGAACTCGACGTAAACCTGTCTTAGCCCCAAAATAGTACCAAAGACAACCGCGAGCAACACGACGGCGGTAAGTATCCTCTTCAACATTACTTAACTCCTCCAAATCTTCTATCCCTCTTTGAATACTCTTCCAAAATTTCCGTCAAAGTATTCTTGTCAAAATCAGGCCAATATTTATCTATAAACATCAATTCGCTGTAAGCGCACTGCCACAGCATAAAATTACTAAGTCGCTTTTCCCCGCTAGATCTTACAAGCAAATCAAGAGACGGAAGACCCGCAGTATACAAGCAATCTTCAAGCATTTGCTCGTCAATTTCTCTCATACCCGCCTGCAATATCTTATTAACAGCGCGAGTGATTTCTTGCCTCGATCCGTAATTTAAAGCGATATTTACCAACATCCCCGTATTGTTTTTACTTGCGTCAAAAACTTTTCTTATCGCATTTTGCGTACTTTTCGGAAGTTGCGTCAAATCTCCGCTGAATCGTACTCTATATCCTAATTCGGCATATTGTCTGAGTTCCTTTTTAGCCGTCTGCGTGATCAAAGAAAACAAAAATTTTATCTCAGCTTGCGGTCGTTTTGCCCAATTTTCGCAAGATAATGCATATATGCTTACGACTTCGATTCCCCGTTCTGCGCACGCTTCGACTACTCTTTTGAGAGCTTCCGCGCCCTGCTTGTGTCCTTCGCTTCTCGAAAGTCCGCGTTGAGAAGCCCAACGTCCGTTGCCGTCCATAATAAAGGCTATATGTTTGGGAATTTTCAACTGATTTTCCATAAGTTCCTCAAAATTGACAGCAAGCAGAATTGATCCGCTTGCGTCGGTTTTGTTTTCTATGTACGCTCAAAAAGATTTATACAGAAAGAATCTCCTGTTCCTTTTCTTTACTCATCTTATCTACGACTTCGATCTGCTCCGCTAGCTTTTTATCGACGTCTTTTTCATAAATACTTGCTTCGTCTTCGGATATCAAACCGTCCTTCTTGAACTTCTTGATAGAGTCGTTGATATCTCTACGCGCGTTTCTTAAAGCAACCTTCGTATTTTCTGCCGTTGCCTTCAAACCCTTGCAAAGCTCTTTTCTCCTCTCCTGAGTAAGTTCGGGGAAAATCATTCTGATCACTTTGCCGTCGTTGTTTGGTGTGATACCGGTATTAGCCGCAATGATAGCTTTTTCTACCTCTTTGAGTATTGACGTATCCCATACGGTGATCATCAACATTCTTGCCTCGGGAGTCTGAATGTTGCCGATCTGCTTCAAAGGCGTGGGGACTCCGTAATAGTCTACTACGATTTTGTCGAGTATGTGCGGATTTGCCCTACCTGCCTTGATATTGTTGAATTCATATTGAAGAGAGGAAATGCTCTTGTCCATTTTCGTTTCGAACTCGTCGAATATTTCCAAAACTTCCATCTGCTCGTAAGCCATAATATTTCTCCTTAAATTTTGCTATCATAATTATACCAAAAGTTGAATGCAAATACAATGATTTATTTCATTTTTTATTTATAATTATTATATATTATAGATATTTTACATTAAATATATTTTGTATACCGCTCAACGCAACAGACTTTCCTGCTCTTTCAATTCTGCCTCGCTGACAATTTTTGCTTGGCGCTTGCCTATTACGGCTATAACCACACTATCTCCCTTTTCGTAAAAAGTTTCTGAATACGCATTGTAATCACTTCCGTTAGCCGTTATCGTAACTCTATAGACCACTTTTGTTATTCTAGAAGTAGTGGAATGTCTTGAGTCTCTGCCTCCGCCAAAGCCAACTGCTCTCGTGCTGGAAAGAAAACAATTCTTTACTTCGCCGTTAATTATTTCTCTTGTTTTTGACCTCGTATATATTTTTGAACTCATAGAGACTTTTTCCGCTATGGTCTTAACTATAAGAGTAATCAATATAGTACCGCCAAACAAAGCGAAGCATACTATCATTCCTACTACCATATTCAAAAAAGCAAAAATAAATGCCAGTATTACGCTCCCCAATAAAAAGCCTAAAAATAACCATCCAAAAACTTTTTCTTTGAGCGTAGAGTTTTTATAAATATTTGCCGAGTGTTGACTTATATATCTTGCTTCTCTTTCTCTATTTTCATATCCATACGACGAATTTATATCTTTTATATTAGAGTATTCTTCTTCTCTTTTTTGAGTATTCTCGTCTTCATCGTTATTTTTATCATTAACGTCTTCCTTATTATCTACTAATTTACCGTTTTCGATTTTAGCTTTTCCCGTAATGATAGACGCCAATCCTACACCGACCAAAATCACCATAAAAATCGGCATTATAACAGTCAATATCAACGTTCCTACGAATGCCAACTGAGAACCTTCATTTGATGAGCCTACGAAGATAAGAATAAGTCCGATAATAAATATCACTGGAATTAAATAAACAAATGCCATAAATTTTTTCATAAGATTTCACCTATCGACTATGAATATTAATTTCTATCA
>CAMWIL010000019.1 GCA_947174325.1 uncultured Clostridia bacterium | reverse complement strand
CCATAACAGAAGTTTTATTTATTTTACACAATTATAAGAACAATCAATATCTAAAACACTCTTACTCTTATACGCATATAAATGCGTAATTCCAGCAAATGTATCAGATAAAATCGCTTTTAATACTCTTTTCTGTCCGCAAGCGCTCTTGAAAGCGTCACCTCGTCCGCATACTCGATATCGCTACCCATTGATATTCCGCTTGCAAGTCTGCTTACTTTAATACCCATAGGTTTGATAAGTCTTGCGATATACGTAGCCGTCGCCTCTCCGTCAATATCGGGATTGGTAGCCATTATCACTTCTTTTACGCCGACAAGTCTTGACATAAGCTCTTTGATACGGATATCGTCCACGCCAATTCCCTGCATAGGATTTAACGTGCCTTGCAAGACGTGATAAACTCCGTTATAGTCCTTTATCTTCTCAAAAGCCACGATATCTTTTGGCTCTTTGACTACGCATATTATTGATTTATCTCTTGTCTTGCATATATCACAAACGTCGTCCTCAGTATAATTACCGCAAACCGAACAATAATGAACGCTCTTTTTAGTCTCTATTATTGCTTTTGCAAACTCTTCGACTTCTTCTTCGCTCATATTGATAAGTTTATAAGCGTAACGCTGAGCGGTCTTTGCGCCCACTCCCGGCAATTTGCCGAACTGCGCGACAAGCCTTGCCAAAGGTTGATAATATCCCATATTACAGACCCATACCTGCGAATTTGCCGAGTTTTTGCTCTCTTTCTTCGTCCGCCTTGCTTGTAGCGTCATTAAAAGCTGCAATTACCAAATCTTCAAGCATCTCGATATCATCGGGATCTACCGCCTCCGGTTTGATATTGAGCGAAACGATTTGTTTTTCACAAGTCATTGTCACTTCTACAAGTCCGCCGCCGCTTGAACCCGTAACTTCCATAGTTTTGAGTTCTTCCTGCGCTTCCATCATTTCCTGTTGCATTTTCTGCGCTTGGCGCATAAGCTGTTGCATATTGCCCATTCCGCCGCCAAATCCACCGAATTTTCCCATATAAAATTCTCCTTAGATGTTATTTTTATTACTTTTGCCCGAAGAATCGGTAATATTGACCATTTCCTCGTCAAATAAATTTTGTACTGTCTGAATGTCCTTATTGAGAGCCTCTTCCTTATTGAAATAATTGATCTTCAAAGAAGTTATCTCAAAATATCTCTTCTTTATAGTATTCTCAAAAAGTTGCAAATACTGTCTTATTGCTGGCAAATTTTTCTCATTGTCAACGTTGATCGTCAACACGCCGTCTGCGAAAGATAAATCTTCGGACGCATACGTTGCCGCGCAGGCATAAGCTTGCTGCGACGTTGCGCTAGCTCTTACTGTGTTGAGAAGATAGCCCCATACTTCGCCAAGATCAAGTTTGAGCGACTCGTCTATTTCGCCGTAATGTCTTGCGATCGTACGCACTTTTGCCTCTACGTCTTTTAGTCTTCTCAATACGGCGTCTTGGTCTAGATCTATCGTCAAGTCGCACGCTTTGACTACGCTCATCTCCAACATAACGGTCGGCGAGGACGAAGACCTAAGCAACGTTTCGATACCGACGAAAATCTCGATAATTCTCACAAGAGAATCATTGTCAGTCTTATCCGATATTGCGCTCAACTCGTCATAAATATCTTTGGGCAAAGCCAAAAACCTGTTGGCGTTGCTGCAATTAAGAATATATAGCATATTGCGCATCATCTTCGCTACGTCTTTTGCCAAAAGCCCTACGCTCTTACCTAGCGATAGTATTTTGTCTGTAACTTCCAACGCTTTCTTCGCGTCATGATCGATTATTGACGAACAAAGCTCTACGATCATTTTCGGCGAACTTGCACCCAAAACTTCCAAAACATCGTCATACGTCAACTTGCCGTTGGTATAGGAGAGACACATATCGGCTACGGACAACATATCTCTCACGCTTCCGTCGCCCGCTTCGGCAATCGCCCTGACTGCTTCGCTTTGATATTCTCTCCCCTCTTTGTCCAATATATTTGCCAAATATCCCGACAGTTCAACAGTAGACAAGAGTCTGAAATCAAATCGCATACATCTTGAAAGTATCGTTTGAGGAAGTTTATGCACTTCGGTTGTCGCCAATATAAACACCGTATGAGCAGGAGGTTCTTCCAGCGTTTTCAACAACGCGTTGAAAGCTTGCATTGTCAACATATGAACTTCGTCGATAATATAGACTTTATACTTGCAAGACGCAGGGACGTACTTGACTTTTTCGATAAGATCCCTTATATCGTCAACGCTGTTGTTTGACGCCGCGTCCATCTCCAAGATATCCATATTGTTGGCGCTGTCAAGCGAACGGCATACTTCGCACTTTCCGCACGGCGAACCGTCTGCAAGCGGAGAAAGACAGTTTATCGCTCTGGCAAATATCTTCGCGGTAGAAGTTTTACCCGTACCTCTCGTACCTGTAAATAGATACGCGTGCGATATCTTCTCGCTAAGCACAGCGTTTGCCAAAGTCTTTATAATGTGTTTTTGACCCAACATTTTATCAAAAGTGTCGGGTCTGTATTTTCTGTAAAGTGAAGTATACGCCATATCCTTATACCTTCAAAGGCTATCGATTGATAGCCTTTATTGATTGTAACATTATTCAGTCATATGACTAATTTATTCTTTATTATCCTCGTCGGACTTTTGCGTGTCCTCTTCGACAGCCTCAGTAGTCGACTCGGTCTCAACGTTTTCTTGTTGAACAGCGTCTGCAGCATCTTCAGCATTAGGTTCTGCAGCAGAGCCTACCCACAAAGTCTCTTTTTCTTCATTTTCCTTTGCGATAGCGTCAGCTTCAGCGATGAACGCTCTTACGCTATCCGCGCTTTCCCAACCGAGGATTTCAGCAACTTCTTTATAAGTTCTGTCCTGAGTCTTTGGATCTACGAGTTTCAACTGAGCGACAAACTCGCCTGCTTCAGCTTCGTTCATAGTACCCGCAGCTTTCTTTCTAGCCATAACTCTCGATACGGCTTCAACCTGTCTCTTCTCGGTAAACGTGTAGAAGAAGAGAGGAATAGCGCAAGCCGCCATAGAAAGTCCGCACAAAAGCGTCGTAGCCATCCAGTTGCCTTTGATAACCTGTTGGAAAACGTCGCTGTTTATGATTTCAGGCGTCAAGTCTTTGATTTCCATCTCATCGTAGCCGTAGCTTCCAAGAACCATCAACGTTACGAAAGCCGTCAAAGCCATACCTACTTTTGAGATAAGCGTCTGCATCGAGAAGCAAATACCCTCTGCTCTCTTGCCCGTCTTATCTTCAAGATAGTCGATCGAGTCTGCAATCATTGAATATGTAAGTATATTACTGAATCCCGAAGGAATACCAGCCAAAATTATAATTATGTAGAAGAATATTTGCGCAACCGTACTCGTTCCGTTGGATTTAAGTCCGATAAAGTACAAAAGCACGAGAAGTATACCGCCGATAATATGCGAGTATATGAACAAATTCTTCTTTCCGAATTTCTTAGAAAGTACCGGAGTAAGCAACGTTGCGGCAAGACCGCCGGGAACTACGAGCAAGAAGATTACCGCAGCCAAACCGGTACTGCGCAAATTGTATTTTGCATAATACATAGCCGTAGTCATATAAATCGTACGAAGACCGCCCAAAATACCTACCAAAATCATTAAAAGTACAGGCTTATTCTTCATAAGAAGTTTTACGTTAGCTCTAAGAGAAGTCGTCTCTTTCTCTTCATAAAATCTTTCTTTTGTATTCTTAAAACCAAGCCAGAACGTAGGAACTGCCAACAATACGCAAACTACTGCGATAACTACGTAAAGCCAAGGCAACATTTCTTTCGTAACGTGGAACATCTGCGTTTCGGGATTAGTATCTACGAGCACAGGGATTGCTACCGATACAAGACCGCTTCCTATCGTAGAGAAAAGACGAGCGATAGTCAAAAGCGTATTTCTCTTATCAGTATCGGACGTCATAGAAGACGCAAGTCCCCAATACGGCACGTCAACCGAAGTATACGCTATACCCCACAAAAGATAAATAATCGTCGAATAAGCAAACTTCGCTTCGGTCGACCAATTAAATGAAGTAAACAGTAAAATAGTAAGAACTGCAATAGGTATAGGCGAGAATATCAGATACGGACGCATCTTACCCCACTTACTGCGAGTCTTGTCGACGAGCGTACCCATTACCGGATCATTAAACGCGTCGAAAAGTCTTGCCGCGAGGAACATCCATGCCAGCCATAAAGCCGATACGCCTGCCACTTCGGTCATGTAGATCATGAAAAACGTGGTAACTAATTGACAAATAATGTTCTGTCCGAGTCCAGCCGTGGAATAAGACAAAACTTCTTTCGGTTGCATCTCTTCTTTCTTTGCGGGGTCTGTACCTAACATCTTGCAAAGAAATTTGTTTTCGTTGATTGAAGCCATAATTTCCTTTCCCTTAATGCAATTTTATTTTAATTCACATTATATCTATAATATCACAAATAACGATTTCGGTCAATGACCTTTAATAAAATAATTATTATAATATATATTTTTTACTTATTTAGACGAAATTTATCAATAGCGGTAATACAATCCACCAAACATCGCCTATTTAGTACATACTATTCCCTATTAAGTGCAAATATTTTGTCTATAAATATCCCCTAAAAGTGTAATTTTGACGAATTGCATATTTTTTTTGCTAGTTGTCAACAATATCAATCGACTAATAAATCGCATACAATTTATTAGGACTAACGCTTTGTGGAGTATATCATGATAAAAAGAGGAGAACTTTATTACGCAGACCTTAGTCCGGTCGTAGGCAGTGAACAAGGCGGCATACGTCCTGTACTCGTAGTGCAAAACGACGTAGGCAACAAATACAGCCCTACCGTCATTGCCGCCGCTGTTACAAGTCAGATCAACAAGGCTAAATTGCCCACTCACATCGAACTTTCTGCTAAAGAATACGGACTCCAAAAGGATTCTGTCGTTTTGCTGGAACAAATTCGCACTTTGGATAAGAAGCGATTAAAAGATAAGATAGGCGAAGTGCCTATCGACACTATGCAAAAGATAAACCAAGCGCTAATGATAAGTCTTGGCTTCTATTAAAAAAATCGCTTACGGTAAAGTCGCCGCGTTATCGCGCTTCTCTACCGTAAGCGAAAACTTTTATCTTATAAAATTAGTTCGCGTACCGCTTTCGTTTTGAGGAACGTCGATACCGTTTTGTCTTCCCAATTCTATACACTTCATAAGCCACGCGAGATTTCTTGCGCCGTTTCTCATCGTCTGCAAGCCTTCAAGATCTTGCTCTACTTGTTCAGGCGCATTTCCGTGAACCATATTCCAATAACTGGACGATGCGATAGGCATTTGCGCAATCGTAAAGTATTTATTCAGCACGTCCAAAGACGCAGTCGTACCCGCTCTTCTCGCGCTTGCCACCGCAAAAGCCGGTTTATGTCTGAATACTCTTGAACCCGCATAGAATACTCTGTCCAAAAGCGAAAGTATTCTTCCGCTAGGATGAGCGTAATAAACGGGCGTACCGAATACGAAGCCGTCGCATTCTTTTGCTTTTGCAATAACTTCGTTGACAATGTCGTCGTTGAATACGCAAGTGTTGTTTTTCAGCGTCTTGGCGCATTGCATACAGCCCATACAGTCTTTGATAGGCTTAGCTCCTATTTGAAAAATTTCAGTTTCAATTCCCTCTTCGTTCAAAGTCTTCGCGACTTCTTGCAACGCTCTGTTTGTGCAGCCGTTTTTGTTTGCGCTTCCGTTGATAAGTAATACTTTCATTTTTCTACTCCTTTAAGATTTCTTTTATATGGTTTTATTTGTTTCTTTGATAATTCTTGCGATCTCTTTTGATACGTCGCTCGGCAAGACGCCGTATTCGCTGTATTCCTCGCAAAGACATTTTGCCGTCTTAGCCGTTAGATAGGCGGCAGAATATGCGCTTGCCAAAACGTCTCGTCCTTGCGAAAGCATACCCAACATAACTCCGCTCAAGGTATCCCCGCTGCCTCCCTTAGAGAGTTCTGCCCCGCCGTTGACAACTATATAAACGCTCGACCCATCCGTTATCACGCTGCTTGCGCCTTTAAGCAAAACGTTTACTCCGTATTCCTTTGCAAAGTTTTTGGCTACGCCTATCGGATCGCTTGCTATCTCTTCTACGCTTTTCGAACACAGTCTTGACATCTCTTTGATATGCGGAGTAACGATGACTTCAGCTTTCGCTTCTTTTAAGACGTCTACGTCAAGAGCAAGAGAATTTAATCCGTCAGCGTCTATGATTACTCTAACGTCGTAGTTCTTTAAAATGTGTGATATTATCTTCAAGTTTTCTTCGTAGCGGTTGCCTATTCCCATACCTATCGCAACGCTATCTACGCCAACCAACGCCCTATCCAACTCTTCTTTGTCAAAAAGCATATACCCGTCTTGATCGCGCATACCGATTACGGTGCTTTCCCATACGGATTTTGCAATATTGTCTATATGAGTTTTTGGCACTATAAGCGTATTCAATCCCCCGCCGCTTCTCAAAGCGCACAAACCCGCGTTGGCAAGTTTTACCGCGCCGAGATAGTTGGTACAACCGCCTATTATCACACTTTTACCGTAACTGCCTTTATGAGTGTTGTTTCTGCGTTTTGGAAAGAGCAAAGATACGTCATCATCTTCAACGATCTTATATCCGTCTACGTACAGACCTATTCCCACGTCGATCAAACTCAATTTACCGATCATATCCTTACCGTCGTTGAGATACAGTCCGGTTTTTGCATACTGCACCGATATAGTTTCGTCGGCTTTTACGCAAACCTCGTACTTCCCGCTATCTCCGTCAAGTCCGCTTGGAATATCCACGCTTATTTTAAACGCCCTGCTAGAATTGATAAGCTCTATAATTTGAGCGTACTTTTCCTTCGGCGCTCCCTTAAATCCCGTGCCGAAAATGCAGTCGACCATTATATCGCAGTCATAATCGCAGCCGTCTATTGAGTAAATATTGGAAAAACCTTTCTTTTTGAGTTCGCTTAGATAAAATCTGCCGTCGTCAGTACTCGGCTCTTCTATAAGATATACGTAAGGAGTGAGTTTATTGTCAAGCATTACGTTGGCAAGCGCAAGTCCGTCGCCGCCGTTGTTTCCCTTTCCGCATATAATATATATCTTGCCCCGCCATTTACAAGAAGAAAATACTTTGCTTGCCACTCTAAGCATAAGTTCCGCAGACGGAATACCGCTCTCAATCGCGCGCTTATCGCAATATGCCATATCTTTGGTCGTCAATGCAATCTTCATATTTTTCTCCTTTTTATTTATGCGCATATATTCATACGTTCAACTGAAATCGTCGTCGACTACTTTTAGCGTAGCCAACGCTTGCGAAATGTCTTCCCACTCGTAACCTCTGTATTGCAGAAATCTTATCAACTTTGCCCTGTTCTTAGGATCGGAAATATCCATTCCTTCGCTTTTCTTTTTCGCCAGTTGATTGCAAGAATCATTAGACGGCATCTTGGAGAGTTCTTCATCAATAATATTATCAGCGATCCCCTTTGCTTTCAATTCGTTCTTGATACGCGTTTTGCCCTTGACGTTGGAGTTGAACGCTATATACGAACGGGCGTACTCCTTGTCATTGATATAGCCGTATTTCTTACATTTCTCAACCGTGTAGTCTACTATTATCTTGCCGTACCCCTTTTCGTACAATTTGTTCGCCAAACCTTTTGCTGTCGGAGTGTACTTGCTGATATACGTCAACGCATAGTCAAACGCTTTGTCTTTGTCGCTATCGAAAATAAGTTTATCAAGTTCCGTTTGACTTATCTCTTTGCCTACTTCCAACTTATGATTGAATATTGCAATTCGACTTACGCCCGCATAGAATTTCCCGTCGAGGAAAAGATTCGCCCTGTCAATATTCTTTGATTGAAGAGTTATAGCCGTGATCTTCATACTATCTTTTTCCTCTCTTTGACTGTTTGGTTTTTGCAAAATCAGGCTTGGATTTCGTATTTCCTCTTGCTTTATAATTCTTATTGGTTGCAGATCTGTTCTCGCTTTTTTTGTTGTTTCGTTCAAACGTATTTCTATTTACCTTCTCCGACTGAACGCGCGCTATAGCCTGTTCTTTCGTAGGCTTTATCAAGCATTCTTCCCCAAAGCCGATCAAGTCTTCTCTGCCCGCTTCGATAAGAGCTTGCGAGATGATTTCGTAATTACTCTTTTTTCGGTATTGCATTAATGCGCGCTGGAAAGTCTTTTCTCTTTTGCTCTTGGCAACGTATACGGGTTGCATAGTATCGGGATTTATCCCCGTGTAATACATACAAGTCGATTTTGTCGACGGCGTAGGATAAAAGTCCTGAACCTGTTCGGGCATATATCCTATTGATTTTAGATACTGCGCGAGCCTGATTGCGTCTTTGAGCGTACAGCCCGGATGCGAGGAAATCAGATACGGAACAAGATACTGTTTCTTACCCAACTTCTTATTTATTTCGTCGTACTTTTCCTTGAACTTCAAATAAACGTCAAACGACGGCTTATTCATTGCCTCTAATACTTTGTCAGAGATATGTTCCGGCGCAACTTTCAACTGTCCGCTGACGTGATGCTTGACAAGTTCGTACAAGAATTCGGGATTTTTATCATAGAGCACGTAATCAAATCTTATGCCCGAGCGAACGAACACTTTTTTAATCCCCTCGATTTGTCTCAACGTTTTAAGCAAATCGAGATATTCGCTATGGTCTACTTGCATAGCGGGACAAGGCTTATAGCCTATACAAGATCTATCCTTGCATACCCCTTGCGTATTTTGCTTTTTACAAGCGGGATCGCGGAAGTTGGCAGTCGGTCCGCCAACGTCGTGGATATATCCCTTGAAATCCTTGTCCTCGACAAGCAACTTGGCTTCCTTTACGATATTGTCTTTGCTTCGCTTCTGCACTATTCTTCCCTGATGGAAGGCAATAGCGCAATAGTTGCACGCCCCAAAGCAACCTCTCACGGAAGTAAGCGAATACTTGACTTCTTCTATCGCGGGTACGCCGCGAGTATACGACGGATGATAATTTCTCTCATACGGCAAATCGTATATTTCGTCCATCTCTTTGACCGATAGCGGTAATTGCATAGGATTTTGAACAAGATATTTATCTCCGTGCTTTTGCAAAAGCGTCCTACCAGAATACGGATCGTTGTTGGAGTACTGAGCCTTGAACGCTTCGACGTATTTCATCTTGTCATCTTTGACTTGTTCGTACGACGGCGAAAAGTCTACCGTATGTTCGGCGATTGCCTTTTTGAGTTTTGTCGAGAGATTTGCATACTCTTCAAGATAGCAAGTACCTCGCACGTCTTTGATCTTATCGAGCGGTATACCCTTTTTTACCATTTCAAAGATTTCTTTGATAGGTCGCTCGCCCATACCGTAGATAAGCAAATCGGCTTTGGAGGATACCAAAATACTCGGCAACACGCAGTCTTTCCAATAATCGTAATGCGCAAATCTTCTCAATGAAGCTTCTATCCCGCCGATTACGATAGGCGTATCGGGATAAAGCCTTTTCAGATTGTTGCAATACACGTCTACGCATCTATCGGGACGCTTGCCCGTATCTCCGCCCTCGCTATAAACGTCGCGAGTACGGCGGATCTTTGCCACGGTATAGTTGTTGACCATACTGTCAACGACGCCGCTTGACACCATAAAGCCGTATTTAGGCGCGCCAAATCGCATATAATCTTCATCGCTTTGCGGTTGAGGTATGATTGCTACGTCAACGCCGAGCGATTGCAAAAGTCTGGACACTATTGCATGCCCAAACGACGGATGATCGACGTAAGCCTCGCCGATAACGTATACGATATCGACTTGTCTTGCGCCTACTTCTTCGCGTGTGATCGGTAAAAATGCCATAGTTTCCTCTTAATTGCGTTATATATACAAAATGCGTATTGCGTTCGTCTTTGAAGCACAAAGACATAACTACCGCTCTACGCATTGTGTCTATCAAAATCTACTTGAATTATTTGAAATACTCAACGCCGCTTTCAAATATCTTCATATCGTAGTTGCCTTCGACGTTCTTATAAAGATTGTCGTCGATACGCTCGCTGTGTCCCATCTTGCCGAGTACTCTTCCGTCAGGCGAGATTATGCCCTCGATAGCGTACATACTTCCGTTGGGATTGAACGGTGAAAGCATCGTCGCGCTTCCCGTCATATCAACGTACTGCGTAGCGACTTGACCGCCTTTTATTATCTTGTCGAGTTCTTCCGCGCTTGCGACAAATCTTCCCTCCCCGTGACTAACTGGTACGGAGAATACGTCGTCTACGCGGACTTTATTGAGCCACGGCGATTTGTTGGTCGCCACTCTTACCTTGACGATCGTCGAAACGTGTCTAGATATGTTGTTGAAAGTCAACGTCGGAGCCTCAGGTCTTTGTTCTCTTATATCGCCGTAAGGCACTAATCCGAGTTTTATCAATGCTTGGAAGCCGTTGCATATACCGAGCGCCAAACCGTCTCTTTCATAGAGAAGTTTCATTACCTGCTCTGCTATACGCGGATTTTTGAAAGTCGTAGCGATAAATTTACCGCTTCCGTCAGGTTCATCGCCGCCGCTGAAACCGCCCGGGAACGCAATGATCTGACTTTCCTGCAACGCTTTGACGATTTCCTTTGCAGATTGCTCGATGTCTTCGGAAGATTGGTTCTTGATTATCAAGACGTTTGCTTTTGCGCCTGCGCGCTCAAACGCTCTTGCCGTATCGTATTCGCAGTTTGTACCTGGGAATACGGGTATAAACACTCTCGGCTTGACGATATTTCTAGGCGCTTTGTCTACCTTTCTTGCGCAGCATATCAAGTTCTTGACCTCTCCTTGCGCAGGCGCCGTCGTCGGGAATACTCCGTCGAGAGTTCTTTCAAACGCCTTAGCAGCGTCTTCCATTTTGAGTTCTACCCCGCATAGATCGGCGGTATAAGTTCCGTTGAGCGAAGCGACTTTCTCAACGTCAAAGCCGTCCAGCCCGCTTACGTCGTCGGCAAGGATCACAAAGTCGCCGAACTGCGCCGACAGCATATCCGCAGACAAGTCATTCCACGTCGTGCCAAGCTTATTACCCATACAAGCTTTGAACACGCTTGCTATCACGCCGCCCTCTTCAACTACGTTGCAAGCCTTTATCTTGCCGTCGGCGATCGATTTCACAATCGCTTCATAGAGTTTGAGCGTCTTAGCAAAATCAGGGATATTCTCGTTATCTCTCGGTATTGCAACGCGATAAATATCTTTTGCTCCCATATTTTCCGCAAACGTATTTGTAATTATTTTACTTGCTTTGCCGACGCCCATAGCAAAAGATATCAACGTAGGCGGTACGTCAATATGTTCAAACGTTCCGCTCATACTGTCTTTTCCGCCTATTGCGCCCACGCCGAAACCTATCTGCGCGTACAATGCGCCCAACAACGCCGAAAGCGGCTGTCCCCATCTGTCAGCGTCTTGGTTAAGTCTTTTGAAGAATTCTTGCAATGACAGTCTTACGGTATCAATGGAAATACCGCAAGCGACTTGCTTTGAAAGAGAAAGCAAGATCGAATAGATAGCGCCCGTGAACGGCGACGCGCTCATAAGTTGAGGCGAACAACCGTAAGTGGATACCGTGACAGTATCGGTGCGACCCGATACCGGCGGCTTACAAGCCATTGCGATAGCCGGAGTAAGTTGGTACTTGCCTCCAAAAGGCATAAGCACGCTTGACGCTCCGATCGTACCGTCAAACATCTCTCCAAGTCCTTTCGTCGAACAAACGTTGAGTCTTGACAACTCGTTCATAACAGCTTTGTCAAACTCGCCTTTATCAAAATACTTTTGAGTATTTTCGTCCACAAGACTCATATAGTCGGTTACGTTGTCTTTAATATTCGCTTCCTGCATTTGCTTTACGCCGTTGGTATCGAGAAATTTTCTCTTCAAATCAACGATGCAATTACCCGCGTAAAACATTCTCATTCTACCGTTGTCGGTAACTTCGGCAACGGCAGTCGCCATGAGGTTTTCCTGCTTTGCATATTCTATGAATTTCTCTACGTCGTTTTTGTCAAGCACTACCGCCATTCTCTCTTGCGACTCGGATATAGCAAGCTCCGTGCCGCTAAGTCCCTCGTATTTTTTAGGAACTTTGTCAAGATATATGTCAAGACTGTCGGCAAGTTCTCCGATCGCGACGCTCACTCCGCCTGCGCCGAAGTCGTTACACTTGACTATAAGCGTAGACACGTCTTTATTTCTGAATAGTCTTTGTATCTTTCTCTCTGTAGGCGGATTGCCCTTTTGAACTTCCGCTCCGCAGACTTCTACAGATTTTTCGGTATGCGCTTTTGACGAACCGGTCGCTCCGCCGCAACCGTCTCTGCCCGTTTCTCCGCCCAATAGAACGATGATATCGCCTTTGATCGGCTTTCTTCTTACGACGTTTTCCTTTGGCGCGCCTGCAATGACGTATCCCGTTTCCAATCTCTTAGCCTTGTAATTGTCATGATACATTTCCGCTACAAGACCTGTGGAAAGTCCTATTTGGTTTCCGTAACTGGAATAGCCTGCCGCAGCCGTCTTTGTGATAACTCTCTGCGGTAATTTACCTTTGAGCGTAGTAGAAATATCCGCCGTAGGATCTGCCGCGCCGGTAACTCTCATTGCCTGATAAACGTAAGTTCTTCCCGAAAGCGGATCTCTTATAGCTCCGCCCAAACACGTTGCCGCGCCGCCGAACGGTTCTATTTCCGTCGGGTGGTTGTGCGTCTCGTTCTTGAACATTATCAACCACTTCTCTGTCTTTCCGTCGTTGTCAACGTCAACTTCTACCGAACAAGCGTTGATTTCGTCGCTCACGTCCAGATTGTCAAGCTTGCCAAGTTTTTTTAGTTTCTTGACCGCAATAGTCGCGATATCCATAAGACATGGATATTTATCTTCTCTTGCCGAATTGAATTCCTTATACAGGTCTCTATAAAGCGCAAGCGCCTTGTCAACGTGCGAATTGTTGCTATCTACGTTTATCTTTGTCAACTCGGTTGAGAAAGTCGTATGTCTGCAATGATCAGACCAATAAGTATCAATTACCTTTATCTCGCTTTCCGTGGGATTTCTGTCTTCGCCCTTGAAATAGTCGCGTACGAATATCAAATCCTTTTCGCTCATTGCAAATCCCGTCTTTTTGTGGTAAGCCGCTACTTCCCCATCGCTCATACCTATAAATCCTTCAAGTACGGGTACGGTAAGATTTTGGACGACTTCCTGAACGAGCGTAGCAGGTATTTCCATAGATCCCTCGCGGCTTTCGACCGGATTGATTACGTACTTCTTTATTCTTGCGAATTCATCTTCGCTCACTCCTTTGAACGCGTACAATTTAGCGCATTTGATCAAAGGTCTTTCGGACATAGACAAAAGCTGAACGCATTGCATTGCACTGTCCGCTCTTTGATCGTACTGTCCCGGAAGATACTCCACCGCAAGCAACCTGTATCCATCAAGCGCGGGCAATTCCTCATAAAGGTTGTCCACCGGTTGCTCGCTGAATATAGTGGTCTTTGCGCTTGCAAAAACTTCCTCTTCTATATTCTCAACGTCGTATCTAATAAATTCGCGCACGTCGCCGACAGAAATCGAAAGTACGTTTTTGATGTCGGAAGCAAGCTTCTTTGCCGATACGTTGTAGCCGTCTTTTTTCTCTACGAAAATTCTCTTTACCATAAGTCAGTTCCTTATTATATTTATCATTTAATATTGTATATCGGTGATCGTCACACGGAAGATAACCGAGAAATGCGCTAAAAAAATCCAATAGCGATATAGCGTTTACTTCTTGATACCAATATCGCTTCTGAAAAATGCGCCGTCAAACTTGATTTTCTTGACGTTGGCGTAAGCTTTTTGTCTTGCCTCGTTAATATTCTTACCAAGCGCAGTAACGCCCAACACTCTTCCGCCGTTGGTCAAAAGCTTTCCGTTTTCGATCTTAGTACTGGCATGGAAAAGAAGTATATCCTCGTCCAACTCGCCGATCGCGATCTCTTTGCCTTTTTCGTAACTTTCGGGATAACCGCCGCTTGCCATTACTACGCATACGCACGCGTCGTCCGTCCATTCGATATTCATCTTATCAAGAGTTCCGTCCACTACAGCGTTGAAAATATCCAAAAGATCCGTCTTCAATCTTGGCAAAACCACCTGAGTTTCCGGATCGCCAAAACGCGCGTTATACTCAACTACTTTTGCGCCGTCGGCAGTGAGCATAAGTCCGAAGTACAGCACGCCCTTAAAAGTCCGTCCTTCTTTATTCATAGCCTCAACAGTCGGAAGAATAATGTTGTCCATTACCTCTTTTTCGATCTCCGGCGTATATATTGCAGACGGAGAGAACGTACCCATACCGCCCGTATTGAGTCCTTCGTCGTTGTCATAAGCGCGCTTGTGATCTCTTGCGTTGACCATAGGCACGATAGTCTTGCCGTCGCAGAAAGAAAGGATTGATACTTCCTGTCCCGTCATAAACTCTTCGACTATCACGGTTTTGCCCGCTTCCTTGAATTTGCTGTCAATCATCATATCTTTGGCAGCTTGCAAGCCTTCCTCAACGTTGTTGCAAATAATAACGCCCTTGCCCAATGCAAGTCCGTCCGCCTTTACGACCAAAGGATACTTGGCTTTAGACAAATATTCTACCGCTTTTTCATAATCTTGGAATTCTTCGTAGTCAGCCGTAGGAATACCGTACTTTTTCATAAGGTATTTGGAAAAGGCTTTGCTTGCTTCGATAATAGCTGCATTTGCTTTAGGTCCGAAAGCCCTATGTCCTTTCTCGTTGAGTCTGTCGACAAGACCTGCCGCCAAAGGATCGTCAGGCGCAACAACCGTCAATTCGACGTCTTTATGCGTATCGACAAAGTCTACGATGGCGTCAAAATCCATAACGCCTATCGGCACGCACTCAGCTATTTGACTTATTCCGCCGTTGCCCGGCAAACAGTATATTTTATCAACTTTGGGACTTTTGGACAGCGCCCAACAAATGGTATGCTCCCTTCCTCCGCTTCCTATTACTAATACGTTCATAAAAACTCCTTATATCTGATCGGACGACACATTAATGCTTGAAGTGACGGTCGCCGCTGAATACCATCGCTATACCGAATTTATCGCAAGCGTCGATCGAAAGTTGATCCCTTACGCTACCGCCCGGTTGCAATATCGCGCTGATACCGCCTGCGTTTGCTGCTTCAACGCAATCGTCAAACGGGAAGAATGCGTCGGACGCCAAAACCGCGCCTTTCGTATCTGTCAAAGAATGTTCGATAGCTTGCTTCGTCGCTCTTATTCTGTTGACCTGTCCTCCGCCTATGCCGAGAATAGTCTTATCCTTTGCCACTACTATAGCGTTTGACTTAGTATGCTTAACCACTTTCATAGCAAAGATCATATCGTCCATCTGCTCTTGCGTAGGTTTAAGTTTCGTAACTACTTGACATTTATCGAGGTCAACGACCTTCCTATCAAATTCCTGAACGAGCAAACCGCCAAGTACTTTTTTCATATCGTAACAATCCGCAGGTACCGTATTCATAATCGTAGGCAACTTCAAAAGCCTGATATTCGCTTTTTGTTTGAGAATATCCAAAGCCTCGTCCGTAAAGTCGGGAGCAACTACGATCTCGATGAATATCTGATGTATCTGCTCTGCCGTCTCTTTATCAATAGTTCTATTAGACGCTACGATACCGCCGAAAATGGAAGTCGGATCAGCAGCGTTTGCTTTGCGGAACGCCTCGCTTATACTCTCCGCCGTAGCTACTCCGCAAGGATTAGCGTGCTTTACGGCAACAATAGTCGGTTCGCTGAACTCTCTAAGCAAATCGAGCGCGCCGTTGGTGTCGTTGATATTATTGTAAGAAAGCTCCTTACCGTGCAACTGCTCCGCTACTGCAAGCGAGCCGGTAATGTCAAACGCTTCTTTATAGAATACTGCGTTTTGGTGAGGATTTTCACCGTATCTCATATCCTGCGCCTTGTCATACGCCATCGTGAATTGTTCTGGGAACTCGATACCGAGTTTCTTTCTCAAATAATTTGCGATAAGAGTATCGTAATAAGAAGTATGTTGATATACCTTATACATAAGATAGAACTTTGTCTCTTTGGTGATACCGCCGTTTTTAAGTTCTTCAAGTACCTTAGCATAGTCGGCAAGATCTACAATTACCGCAACGTCCTGATAATTTTTTGCCGCGCTTCTCAGCATCGTAGGTCCGCCGATATCGATGTTTTCGATAGCCGTCTGCAAATCAATATTAGGTTTCTTTACCGTTTCTTTAAAAGGATAGAGATTTACGACTACGATATCTATCGGATCAATGTTCATACTTTTGAGAAAATCCATATGCTCCGCATTGTCTCTCATCGCCAATAGCCCTGCGTGTACTTTAGGATGCAACGTCTTTACTCTGCCGTCCAAACACTCAGGAAATCCCGTAATCGAAGAAATGTCAACCGCCTTTACGCCCGATTGATTTAGTACTTTCAAAGTACCGCCGGTAGAAATAATTTCATAACCGAATTCTATCAAATTCTTTGCCAACTCAACGATACCCGTCTTATCGGATACGCTGATAAGCGCTTTCTTTGCCATTGTATATACTCCTATCTTAAAAATTTAGTTTACTATTTTTTACACAGTCTTGCCACTACGCTGGGCAAAAGTTTGTGTTCCTGCTCCAACACCCTTGCTTGCAAAGTTTCGGGAGTGTCGCCGTCTTTTACAGGTACTTCGACCTGTTCTATAATTTTACCGGTGTCCGCGCCGTAATCGACAAAATGCACGGTACAGCCGCTTACTTTATCTCCGCTTGCTATGACAGACCTATGAACGTTTAGACCGTACATACCTATACCGCAGTGCTTGGGGATGAGTGAAGGATGTATATTGATGATCCTATCCTTATACTCATCGACAAGTATAGGCGTAACTATCGCCAAATAACCTGCAAGTACTATCAAATCAATATTATAAGGCTTGAGATATTCGACTATCGCTTTATCCCTCGCTTCGTTGTTTTCATATTCGCCAAGCAAAAAAGTCTTGTAGTCTATGCCATGCGTTTTTGCTCTCTCAATGGCAAATATTCCTTCTTTATTGGCGACCAAAGCCGCTACTCTTCCGTCTATCTGTCCGCTCAACGTCGCGTCGACTACGGACTGCATATCGCTTCCGCTACCCGACGCAAAAATCGCTATGTTCTTCATTGTGTATTCAATTACCTGTTCTTCTGTATTCTATCGAATTTGCCGACAGCAAAAACCGATACGCCTTGCGACGCAAGACGTATCTGATTTCATTATAATTCAACTTCGCCCGCTTTATCGGTCACTTCTCCGATAACGTAAGCGCTTTCGCCCATAGCGCCAAGCTCGTCGACTACCGACTTAGCGATAGACTTATCGACTGCAAGCACCATGCCTATACCCATATTGAAGGTATTGCACATCTTGCGGTCGTCAATGCCCGCGATCTCTTGAAGCGCTTTGAAAATTTTGGGAAGCGGATAACTTGCTCTGTCAATCTTTACTCCCATTCCTTCGGGGATAATTCTTGGTACGTTTTCAATAAAGCCTCCGCCAGTAATATGCGCGATACCCTTGATCGGGAACTTCTCTATCAAAGACAAAATAGTCTTGACGTAAATCTTTGTAGGCGTAAGAACGAGCTCGGCAGGCGTACAACCCAACGTAGGATTAAACTTATTAAGGCTTTCCTTATCCTCGCCAAAGAGTTTTCTTACAAGCGAATAACCGTTGCTGTGAATACCGCTTGACGCAATTCCTACCAAAGCGTCTCCTACTTTGATATTCTTTCCGTTGATTATTTTGTTCTTCTTAACGATACCTACCGAAAAGCCTGCGATATCGTATTCGTCTTTTGCGTAAAAGCCGGGCATTTCAGCAGTTTCTCCGCCGATTAGAGCGCAACCCGCCTGACGGCATCCTTCGCTCACGCCCTTGACTATCTCCGCAACCTTTTCGGGAACGAGTTTAGAAAGCGCGATGTAGTCCAAAAACAACAGCGGTTTTGCGCCTTGACATACTATGTCGTTTACGCACATTGCAACGGCGTCGATACCTATCGTATCATGCTTGTCCAACACGAAAGCGTATTTGAGTTTTGTTCCTACTCCGTCGGTACCTGCGACAAGACAGTCGCTGTCTTCTTTATCGCCCAAAGCGTAAAAACCGCCGAAGCTGCCCAAATCGCCCAAAACGCTGTCATTGTAAGTAGTCTTGACGTATTCTTTCATCAACTTGACCGCTTTGTAACCTGCCTCTACGTCTACTCCCGCAGACTTGTAATCTATTGCCATTTTATTTCTCCTAATCTATTTTGGACGTTACTTGGAAAGTCCCATTCTCTTCATCATTTCTCTATAACCCTTGTCGACGTCGTCCATATCTCTTCTAAATCTGTCTTTGTCGAGTTTTTCGCCGGTCTTAGCGTCCCAGAAACGGCAAGTGTCGGGAGAAATCTCGTCTGCAAGAATTATGTCGCCTTTAAATCTGCCGAATTCAAGTTTGAAATCAATGAGTTCTACGCCGATCTCCAAGAAATATTGTTTCATAAAATCGTTTACTTTGAAAGCCAAAGTCTTGATTTTTTCAATCTCTTCTTTAGTTGCAAGATTGAGCGCCAAAGCGTGATAGTCATTGATGAGCGGATCGCCGAGATCGTCGTTTTTATAACTGAACTCGATTATCGTCGTGGAAAGCGCCGTACCTTCGGGAACTCCGTATCTCTTAGAAAACGAGCCTGCCGCTCTGTTTCTAATAATAACTTCGAGAGGAACGATCTCCACCTTCTTAACGTACGTCTCTCTCTCGTTGATCTCTTCTACGTAATGAGTGGGAATACCCTTTTCTTCCAAAAGTCTGAACATGTGGTTGCTGCATACGTTGTTTACAACGCCCTTGCCCATGATCGTGCCCTTTTTAAGTCCGTTGAACGCCGTAGCGTCGTCTTTGTACGATACCATAACGATGTCTTCGTCTGTGGTCGCGTATACTCTTTTTGCTTTGCCTTCATAAAGCTGAACGGTCTTTTCCATAATAATCAATTTAACTCCTTTTGTAATTTTTCGTCGTCGCTTTTAATTTTTTCTGCCATATTATTCTTATAATCTTGCATTTTTTTCATAAGGTTCGGGTACTTTATCGAAAGTATCTGTATTGCCAAAAGTCCCGCGTTCAAACCTCCGTTGATAGCTACGCAAGCTACGGGGATACCAGACGGCATCTGCACCATTGACAAGAGCGAATCAAGTCCGTCCATCGTAGAACTTTTTACGGGAAGTCCTATTACCGGCAACGGAGTATAAGCCGCTATTACTCCGCCCAAATGAGCCGCCTTTCCCGCCGCGCAAATGATAACTTCGATATTGTTTTCTATTGCGTTGTTGGCAAAATCGTGAGCTAATTGAGGAGTACGGTGCGCGGATATTACTCTCGCTTCGACTTCTACGTCAAATTTTTTCAAAATGTCGATTGCTGGCTTTACTACTTCGAGGTCGCTTACGCTTCCCATGACGATAGCTACTTTTGGCATTTTCAACTCTCCTTAAAAGATAAATAAATATAAAAAATTACACTACAATATTAACACAGTTAAAATATCAAATGCAAGGATTTTCCACAAGATAATTTTCCCCATTTTTTCCTGCACATTTCGTATGCTTGCTACAAAATATAGACATAACGGTTTTTTCTGTCAAAATCTTATCCACACCCGCAAAAACCCTATCATATCGACATTTTTACGAGTTATCCACATAGTTATCCACATTAATCAATAGTTATCCACAAGGATTTGAAGCGTTATTTTGTCGATTTATGTCGGTTAAAATCTAGCCGAATTCTTTCTGCGAGCAAATTTTTATGGATAAAATGGGTGAAAATCAAGCGTATAAATATCCCCGCGCGCCGGCAAACAGAGAGCAAAATTTTCGCGCGTTTTACGCCGCGGAAAAAGAAAAGACGACGCAGTGATTTGCACCGTCCGAAATATTTAAAATCTTTTATCCTTTTACGCCAATTTTTCAGCGATCTTTTTGAGAAAATCGACAGTGTTGAGTTTGACCGCTTTCGCCTCGCCCTTGTATATCGAAGCGAGATCGCCCGTCATATTTCCGCTCTCTATCGTTTCTATCGTAGCCTTTTCAAGTCTATCGGCAAAATCCGCCAAAGCTTGTATACCGTCCAACTGCCCCCTCTTGCGAAGTCCGCCCGTCCAAGCAAAAATCGTTGCGACGGGATTGGTAGAAGTTTCTTCGCCTTTAAGGAACTTATAATAGTGCCTTGTAACCGTACCGTGAGCAGCCTCGTACTCGTAATTGCCGTCAGGCGAAACCAACACGGAAGTCATCATAGCAAGCGAGCCGAATGCCGTAGCCACCATATCGCTCATAACGTCGCCGTCGTAGTTCTTACAAGCCCAAATCATTCCGCCGTCCGATCTCACTACCCTTGCGACAGCGTCGTCGATAAGCGTATAGAAATATTCTATTCCTGCTTTATCAAATCTATCTTTATATTCATTTTCGAATATTTCAGCGAAAATATCCTTAAATCTATGATCGTACGTCTTAGAAATCGTATCTTTTGTAGCAAACCAAAGCGACTGACGGGTATCAAGCGCATAATTGAAGCAACTTCTTGCAAACGACGCGATACTCTTATCGGTATTATGCATACCCATTACTACTCCGCCCGACTTCGCATAATCAAATATCTCTATCTCTCTATGTCCGTCAGCATCGTCAATGACCAATTTCGCCTTGCCGTCTTTCTTTACGTAGCCTTCGACGTCTTTATAAATATCGCCGTAAGCGTGACGGGCGATCGTGATCGGCTTCGTCCAAGTAGGAATATAAGGAGTGATACCTTTGACCATTATCGGCGCTCTGAATACCGTACCGTCAAGTATCGCCCTGACAGTACCGTTGGGGCTTTTCCACATTTGGCTGAGATTGTATTCTTTGACGCGCTGAGCGTTAGGCGTAATAGTCGCGCATTTAATACCCACTCCGTATTTTTTTATCGCGTTCGCCGAATCGACAGTGACTTGATCGGCAGTCTTTTCTCTATTGACAAGCCCCAGATCGTAATATTCGCTTTTCAAATCAACGTAGGGACAAATAAGAATATCCTTTATCCATTTCCAGATATGTCTTGTCATTTCATCGCCGTCTAATTCGACGATAGGCGTCGTCATCTTAATTTTTTCCATTGTTCTACTCCAAAAAGTCTTCCGCCCGACCGCTCATTCTGTAAATTCGTAGCCAAATTATAAACAAAACGATAAATCGCTTACGGAAAATTACTTTTTAGATTATACATTTTTTATAGAAGTTTTGCAAGCGTTTGCGCCGTTTTTAGCGTAATATTGCAAGACTTTGGAAGAATAGCGATAACTTCTCTGCTCTTTACTTTCTTTGATAGCCTCTTCGACAATTATTTCGATTATATCTTTAAGACGCAGATCCCTGTCCTCATATAAGTATCCGGCAAGCGAACCGGGAATAGTATTGATCTCGTTGAGGTATATTTCTCCGCTCGCCTTGTCAAGCAGAAAATCGCAACGGATTATGCCTTTACACTCCAACGCGCTATAAAGTTTTGCCGTCATATTCTGCACCTTTTTACTCTCGTTATCACTAAGCTCTGCAGGAAATATTCTCCTTGCCGAGGTCTTCGTGACCTTGCCTCCGCCTGACATGTACTTATCCTCAAACGTAAGAAATTCCTGCCATCCGACAGGCTCTTCCAACGTAGACGGATATATCTTGTCTTTACTCTTGATACAAGCACAATTTATCTCCTTAAAATCCGTCAAAGCCTTTTCTATCACGACTTTTTTGTCATAGACAAAAGCAACTTTTAAATTTTCTTGCAATTCTTCTTCTGTCTTACAGATAGATATACCTATTGAAGATCCCTGTTTTGCCGGTTTGACTATTAAAGGAAAGCCAATTCTTGCGACTATCTTGTCAACGTTTTCTTTACTCTCTCCTTCAAAAATAGCGCCGTACGGAAGAGTCGGCAACGACAGTCGTTTGCAGATCATTTTACAAACAGCTTTATCCATACCTACCGCGCTGGCTAACACTCCCGGCGAAGTGTAAGGTATATTGTTTACTTCCAAAAAGCCTTGCAACGCTCCGTTTTCCCCCGCTCCGCCATGAGTGCATAAAAGCGCGCAGTCTATATCGTCGATTTTTTTGAGTTTCGTCTTTTTAAGCGCGCAAAGTTGATTTTTGTCAAACACGACTCTTTTTCCTACAACCTTTGCGTAATTCGAATAAGTTTCTATCTCGTTGTAATTTTCAAGAATATAAAAACCGTCTGACCAGAATATCGGATAAACTTTATATTTCGATTTGTCGACGGCGTTTATCGCCTGCAACGCCGTTATGATCGATATATCTTTTTCGCAAGAATTACCGCCGTAAATAACCGCTAAATTTTTCAACTTATACCTCCAAAATTATATTGCAAAATCATATTGAACAATGTTCAATAATTGTCCGGCAGATCGTTTTGCAGCAACAAAACGTCGCCTTTTTTCAACATTGCGGAAAATAATTCCTTAGCGCCGTCTAAATGACTAACTAAATAAATATTTTTATCGCAATATCCTTCCGCCAACATACCCAGCCTGATATTTTCCTTGTTTACTCCTATTAATATAGCAACATCAGCCACTTTTGCAATATGCTCGCCTAGCTCGAAATTCGCCTTATCTTGCTCCGATCCCATCTCAACTAGTCCTTGCGTAGCTACGATTTTCCTGCCTTTGAACAGTTTCAGCGTTTCGATAGCAAGCTTTGCGCCCTCTTCATTGCTGTTGTAACTATCATCGATTATCGTAATGCCTGTTGGAAGTTCTATCGTCTGCAATCTATGTTCTACCGGCGTAAGCCGACTTATCCCTTCGGCTATTTGAACAATGTTCAATCCCAATTCAACAGCCACTGCGACACATAATAAAATATTGTTCAAATTATGTTTGCCTATCAATTTGCAAACGCATTGTTTTTCCTCACTGCCTATCTTTAAAGCAA
Organism: uncultured Clostridia bacterium; assembly: GCA_947174325.1. GTDB lineage: Bacteria > Bacillota > Clostridia > Christensenellales > UBA3700 > RACS-045. Next base: position 1,874 of record CAMWIL010000019.1, on the reverse strand, counting down.
ATTTAAGACCCGAGCTATCGCACTCTATCTTATCCGCGCTTATCATCTTTTCATTATCTATTGCAAAATAACTATCTATTGACAAAGCTACCTTTTTTAAAGATGAATTTTCATCATACATTCTCTTCGAGTATGCATTATCGGAATTATAAACCATGAAACCGCCGGAGACTTTTTCAACGTGATCCGACAATTCTTTTTTTGTCAAATAAATATTTTCTTGCGATTTAAACGTAGCCATATGCTGCGTGCCTACGCCTGTAATGATACCGTAAGACGGCTTTACTATTTCGCAAAGCTCCGCAATATCGCCCATTTCTCTTGCGCCCATTTCAGCCACAAACACTTCGCAATCTTCAGGAAGCTCATTTACCGCCCTACAAATCCCCAATGGAGTATTATAATTGCTTGGGGTGCAATACGTTTTGTATTCTTGATTTAGAATAGTCGTCAGCATATTTTTAACCGTAGTTTTTCCAAAACTCCCTGTGACGCCTATTTTTATCATTGACTTTCTATTATCAAGTTCTTTTTTGCAATTTTTTATAAATTTATTTGCTATGCGTTGCTCTATTGGCTTATTAAACACTATAGAAATAGCAAGAAGATAATGCAACAATGCAAAAACTACCGGTATAAAAATAAAACTCAATCTGACGTCGTTAATTTTTATTGCATATCCGGCAACAATCGCTCCCGCCAACAGCGCAAAGACGATAAAAGAATAAGTAGCTATAAGTCTTTTCGCTCTCGGAGTATACACCAAAGGCTGATGCGTACATTTATCCCTATCATCCGCCAGACTTACCAAAAGCGCGACCAAATAAAGTCCCTGTACGACAAGCTGAACGTAAAAACTGCCTATTGATACGGAAATGAACGAAAAAATAGCGTTACATAGCGTTATACATAGCGCAGAACCCCAAAGTTTGCACCTTATACTTCTCATTTTTCGAGAATTTACCACGCGGTAACCTTCCAACTGTACGAGATTTACGATTCTCAACGACAGCACAACGGCTATTATCCAGAATATCAACGCTGTCGCAACAATTACGCCTATTTGCATATATCATTAAAATAGCTATCCAATATCGCCAAAAACTGCGGGTAGCAGTCAAGATAACTATAATGCCCTCCTTCCAAAAAAATAAGCCCACTATTATATATGCCGCGATTCAATCTCCTTGCCATATACGGCGGCGTATCTTTATCCTTCTTTCCCCATATGATAAGCGCGTCGCATTTGATATACTTCAAATATCCGTCCAAGTAAAAATTCACAACGTTTTTGAACGTTTCTCTCATATCTCCGCTGAGCGCCCTATAATCGGAAGACCCGCATTTGGAAGTATCGATTTTCATCGACTTTTTTAGCTTATAGGTCAGTTTTCTTATACTTTTCTTTACAGTATTGCGCGGTTTGAGCCCCGCGCTGTCAACCAAAACTATACTTTTGATCTTATCCGTTCTTGCAGCCAAAAGAATGGCGACTCTACCGCCAAAAGAGTGCCCGACAAGAATAATATCCGACATATCGTATTTTTCAATGATCTCCTCCACGCCTTTTGCATAATCTTCCAAAGTAAGCGCAGACGGCAATTTACTTTCGCCAAATCCGTAAAAATCAAGCGCCGTACAGCGATATTTTTTAGAAAACACCTCAAATACGCCTCTAAAGCTGTCAATACTTCCGCCCCAGCCGTGCAGAAAAATAATATCAGAGCCTTCGCCTTTTATAATATGATTAAGGATAACAACACCTCCGCGCTCAAATGCCAACAAAACCAATTTTAATTAGGCGATTTTGAGACCGTATGCTATTTTTCAATCAAAATAAAGAAAAACAGCGCAATATAATACTAGATATGCGC
>CAMWIL010000018.1 GCA_947174325.1 uncultured Clostridia bacterium | reverse complement strand
AAAAGTGTACTTTTACTGACCCAAAGATATTGCAAAAATACCCACTTTAAGATATAATTATTATGAAAAAATGCTGTAAAATTGGCTGATTTTAGAGAAAATTCGACAGTCAGTAAAAGTACACTTTTCTTAGAATTTTGTAAAATATTTTTAAAAATAGAAATAATTTGGCTATTACGAGTACTATAATAATAAACCGCTTTATTAGCGGTCATCTTTTTATAATATAAATCTATATATAAAATAATATGAAAGAATCTTTAAAAAATAAACTTATAAATAACCGAGACCGTTTCTTATAGGCGTGCACATATTCATTGATAAAATCAGCGCAATCATTACCCAAAGGATAACGCCGTATACAATGCCGGTTTTGAAAGGTTTCTTATAATCAAAGTTTTTGGATACGAAAAACAATACAAGCGCAAGCGGCGGTAATAGCACTCCGGTCAAAAAACAAAGGTCTTTGAGCGTCTTGGACATATTACCCCTCCTTTTTGATCAAAGACTTGACCTTAACAAGTCGCACGATATTGCTTCGCTCGTTTTCGTCAAGCTTCATAGTTATAAACTTTATCGTTTCTTCAAGTTGAGGTATCATTACGTATTCAAGCGCATTAACGCGTCTTCTGTTCTTCTCTATCTCGATGGCAAGCATATTACAAGTCTTTTCAATTTCCGCAAGCTTTACCATACTCTCCAAAAGTCCGCCCATAACTTCTATCGAACTGTCTAATTCTGCCGTTACGGACGAAAATGAATATGGATATTTGTCTTGCGAACTGCTTTGTTGGACTTTTATAACAGGAACTACTACGCTCATTACGTTTTGCGAATCCATTTCAAGTTTGAGCGTTTTGGACGGCATTGCCACCGCTTCCTGTACTACGGCGTCGTCGCTTACTGCCTTAGCGACAATAAAAGTAGTAAGGGCTGAGGAAAGTTCTTTTTCCACCTGCTCTCTAAGTCTTTTATTCTCTTTGGCATATTCCATAAATCTGCGGATCATTTCGTCAGATTTATCTTTGAGCAACTTGTGTCCTCTCTCGGCGGTTTTAAGTCTGGTTTTCAGTCTTTTCAGTTCCATTCGAGTAGGATTTACTTGTAATCTTCCTGCCATAGTATTTCCTTATTTAGACGTTATTTTACTTGAACAATGTTCAGTTTGTTTGTTTTTAGACACATAGTCAATATTTTCTGATATTCAAGCGTTGTTTTGCCGTATTCTGCCTCACTCAAAGCTTTTTTATATTGACTAACGATATCTAGCGTCACAATCAAATATTTTAGTCCATATATTATTTATATTATATATCCTACTATTTATTGAACAAAGTTCAATTTTCTTTTTCCACTTCAAGTTTTGCCTTTATCGGATCGTAATACGTCTCCAAGTGCTTATCTTTGATACGTTTCATTTCCGATCTTGGAAGCAACGCCAAGAGTTCCCATCCTATCTGCAAGGTCTCTTCTATACTTCTGTTGGTATAGAAACCTTGATTGATATATCTCTTTTCAAATTCTTCTGCGAAATAAGCGTACTGCCTATCGAGAGGAGTCAATGCCGCATCGCCGAGAATTGCAGAAAGTTCTTTACATTCTTTTCCTCTTGCATACGCAGAAAACAACTGGTTCATATTGCCCGAGTGATCGTCTCTCGTCTTTCCCTCGCCAATACCTTTCTGTTTAAGACGGCTAAGCGACGGCAAAACGTCGATCGGCGGAGTCATTCCCTTTTTATTGAGTTCCTTACTGAAAATAATCTGTCCTTCGGTTATATATCCCGTCAAGTCGGGGATAGGATGCGTCTTATCATCTTCGGGCATAGTCAATATAGGAATTTGCGTTATGCTGCCTTCTTTACCAAGAATTCTACCTGCTCTTTCATACATCGTAGCAAGGTCGGTATAAAGGTATCCCGGATAACCTCTTCTGCCCGGCACTTCCTTTCTTGCCGAGGATACTTCTCTCAACGCTTCGCAATAGTTGGTGATATCAGTCATTATTACGAGAACGTGCATTCCTTTCTCAAAAGCTAGATATTCAGCCGCAGTGAGCGCCATTTTAGGCGTTGCTATTCTCTCAACGGCAGGATCGTTTGCAAGATTGATGAACATTACAGCGCGCTCGATTGCGCCCGTCTTTCTGAAATCTTGCATAAAGAATTCCGCTTCTTCGTAAGTTATACCCATAGCTGCGAATACTACTGCGAACTTGCTGTCGCTACCCAAAACCTTTGCCTGTCTTGCAATTTGAGCGGCAAGTTCCGCATGCGGAAGTCCCGACATTGAGAATACGGGAAGTTTCTGTCCTCTTACTAGAGTGTTAAGTCCGTCGATAGCGGATATACCTGTCTGGATAAATTCGTCAGGAAAGTTTCTAGCCGCAGGATTTATAGGCTTACCGTTGATGTCTAGTTTCTTTTCGGGAATTATCGGCGCGCCGCCGTCTTTGGGATTGCCCATACCGTCGAAAATTCTGCCCAACATATCTTCGGATACGGCAAGTTCCAAACTTCTACCCAAAAATCTTGCTTTTGACGTGGACATTTGAATTCCTTGCGCGCCCTCGAAAAGCTGAACCAACGCTTTATCTCTGTTGACTTCAAGCACTTTTCCTCTGCGCACAGAACCGTCTGCGCCGCTTATCTCGACAAGTTCGTCAAAAGCCACGCCTTGCACGCCGTCGACCAACATAAGCGGTCCGACTATTTCTCTTATAGATTTATATTCTTTCAACATATTCGCCGTCTCCTTAATCTACAAAGGCAAGTTTGTCGAGCTGTTCGACCATAGCCTTGCGTATTTCGTCAAGTTTGGATATTTCCTTTTCGGGAATATACTTCATTCTGCCGATCGCTTCTCTTGCCTCGATAGCGATAATATCGTCAAAGTCTGCGCCTTTTCTCAACGCTTCCTGACTGCATTTGTAGCATTCTAATATCAAATCAAGCATTTTGAACTGTTTTTCTAAGCTTGCGTAAGTATCGACGTCGTCAAAAGCGTCCTGTTGTAAATAGTCTTCTCTTATCGACTTTGCCGTTTCCATTGTAAGTCTGTCCTCATAGCTCAACGCGTCCACGCCGACAAGTCTTACGATCTCGTCCAAATTTGCTTCTTCTTGCAATATAGTCATAGCTTGCTGACGGTTATCGTTCCACTTTCTATCGGAATGTTTGCCGTACCAATCGCCGAGCCTATCAACGTATAGCGAATAGCTTTGCAACCAATCGATAGACGGGAAATGACGTCTGTATGCAAGCGAGGAACTCAATCCCCAAAATACTTTGACAATTCTCAAAGTGGACTGCGTAACAGGTTCGGACAAATCTCCGCCCGGAGGCGATACCGCGCTGATAGCGGTGACAGATCCGACTCTTTCTTCGCTTCCCAAAGTATTGACGATACCCGAACGCTCGTAGTAACTTGCAAGTCTTGAAGCAAGGTACGCAGGATAACCTTCGTCTCCAGGCATCTCTTCAAGACGGCTGGACATTTCTCTGAGCGCCTCCGCCCAACGTGAAGACGAATCCGCCATTATTGCCACGTTGTAGCCCATATCTCTAAAATATTCTGCGATCGTTATGCCCGTATACATTGACGCTTCACGAGCGGCAACAGGCATATCGGAAGTATTTGCGATAAGCACAGTTCTCTTCATAAGAGGTTCGCCCGTCTTGGGATCAACGAGTTCCGGAAACTCATTAAGTACGTCGGTCATTTCGTTACCGCGCTCTCCGCAACCTACGTATACGATTATATCAGCGTCAGACCACTTCGCAAGTTGGTGCTGAACGACCGTCTTTCCGCTTCCGAAAGGTCCGGGAATACAAGCCGCGCCGCCTTTTGCGACAGGGAAAAACGTATCGATAGATCTTTGTCCGGTAACAAGCGGAGCGACAGGATACATTTTACTCTTAAAAGGTCTGCCTTTTCTCACCGCCCATTTTTGGCACATCGTAACCTTGACGTCGCCTTTTTTAGTAGTGATAACGCATATCACTTCGTCTATCGTATGCTCGCCGCTCTTGATAGACTTTATCTTTCCCTCAACGTCAACAGGGACCATTATTCTATGTTCGACTACTTTTGTTTCCTGTACTACGCCCAAAATATCTCCGCCGACTACGTTGTCGCCGACTTTCTTTTTAGGTTGGAAATCCCAAAGTTTTTTATGATCGAGAGCAGGCATTTCCACGCCTCTGCCTATTCTATCGCCCGTAGCCTCGACAAGTTTTGTCAACGGTCTTTGTATACCGTCGTAGATACCTTCGATGATGCCCGGTCCAAGCTCTACGCTCAACGGCGCGTTTGTAGACACGACCTTTTCGCCCGTACCCAAACCGCTCGTTTCTTCATAGACCTGAATTGACGCCTTATCGTCTCTAAGTTCGATAATTTCGCCGATAAGATTTTTATCGCTTACTCTTACCACGTCAAACATTTTGCAGTTACGCATACCTTCCGCCACGATAAGCGGTCCGGAAACTTTGATAACTCTTCCAACTTCTTGCATAATCAATCTTCCTTATTAAACAAAATATCTGTGCCGATAGCCCTTTCGACGTCGGCTTTTATCCCGCGCATACCGTATCCGTTGCTTTTGCCGGACGCAGGTATGGGAATAATAGCCGGATAGGCTTTGGTTTTATACTTTGCGAGCAAACCGTCCATTTGCTCTGCCAAATTTTCCGTAATAAATATGACCGAGTAGTTTTTTGCCAGACTACGCACGAGCTTTTCGCCCTCTTCTTTGGTGTCGGCGCAAAAAACTTCCATACTTATAGCCTTGAAAGCCAAAATCAAATCTTTATCGCCTATAACAGCTATCTTGCCTTCACGCATACAATTCCCTCAGTCTTGCTTTTATTATTTCTTTATCAACGTCGTTTTTGAGAAGAATACATATCATTCTCACGATCTTGATCTCTATCTTTTTCGCCACGTAGAAACCTGCTATGGGCGCGATAGAGAAAATGTCGTTGCGTTTTTCTTTAAATATATTGATCAAAGCGTTGTCCCACTGTCTTTCAAACGCAACCATATCGTCCGCTCTCAATGCTTCGCCAAACTGCGAATAGGACGAATAGACGAGTTTTTCGACTATATCTCCGTCAAAAAAACTTCTGTCCAATAAACCGCCGTCTATAAAACTTTCTTTGAAAATTTCCGGCGAATTGATCTTTTTACATCTGACAAACGTCGAAATATTAGATAAATCAATATTCGTCTGCCAATAGGACTTTATTGCCGAATTCTTGGCTTTTGAAAGCATAGCCGTTATCTCTTTGTAGCAAGCTTTGTCCAAAGTCAAGTCGATAAAACGCGGAGAAGCGTTTCCGTTCGCGCGAGCCGTATCTATCTCCTCAATAGCTTTCGCCATCGTTTCGGACAGCGTCGAATAATCGTCGGAAAGCACTTTTTCTTTCAATTCTTCAACGTTTAACAAACCTTTCGGCATCAACATAAAATCTATGCTCTGTAAACGCATATATTTTCCCTTGACGATCGCTTTAAGATTGTGGTAATCATTTTTGATCAAAAAACTCTCCATTCCCACGCCCTTTGGCATAGCGTCAAGCATAAATTCGCTTACTCTTCGGTCTTCCGCCTGCAATAGAGTCTCGTAATCGTTGCCGTCAATGACGACACCGCCTCCGTAAGAACTCTCCTGCAATATCTTTATTCCATCTTCAAGCGAGTCGCTGTACGCCATACGCACAATCTTCTCGTTTGTCAAGAAGGAATTTTCCATTGCCTTTACTCTTGCATTTGAATAGACCAAACTGGTGTTTGCCATAGTTTATTTATTGCCCCCAAACAAAATATCCACGATCTTGCTTTCGATTTTTTCTCTCACAAAATCAAGTTCCAAATCCAAAGTGAGATTTTTATCATAGTTCTTGCCGATCAACAGCACTCCGCCTCCGAAATCGCCGAAATCCTGAGAGAGAGTCAATTTCTTGCCAGCCTTTTTGGATATATCGCCAATGAATTTCTTAGTGATCACTTTGACGTCGCGCTCGCAAATAACGACCTCGTCGCCGTCTTCGCAACAAGCTGATATCATACTCTCCACAAGAGCTAAATAATCTTTTTTGTCCGCAGTCAACGCATCCAACGCCTCGTCAAAGACTTTGTTGATAACGTCTTTCTTTGCGTTGAGCATCAACTTCTTACAGTCAAGGTTGCTCACTACCGCGCTACGCGAAAGGGCTTCGTTGTACAAAGCGTCAGTCTTTCCCGCGTTTGCGGAGTCGAATTTGTCGATGTCTTTGCGAGCTCTGGCAATTATCTGAGAAGCGGTATCTTCCGCCTCTCTGATATTACCTTCGGCAACTTTGCCGGCATCGTCTATTATCTTTTGGATAATCGCATCTTTATTGTTCATACAAAAACCTATTACTTGATGAGGAACATTACGCCCAAGAATGAAATCAAGAGCGCGAGAAGCGCGTAAGTTTCTACCATGACCGTCATAAGCAAGCCTTTACCGGACGCTTCTGGTCTCTTTGCAACCATTGCGATAGCCGCGGAAGCGCACTTGCCTTGGTAGATACCGGAAACCAAACCTACGATCGCCATCGGCGCGCATACGGCAACCATACCCCAGCCTTGCATCGTTGTCCATTCTGCAATGTTTCCGCTGAGCAATCCAGCTCGCATGAATACCATAAATGCAATGATAAGACCGTAAATACCCTGTGTACCCGGAAGAAGCTGCAAAAGCAAAACCTTACCGAATTTACCAGGGTCTTCGCTGGTTACGCCGGCTGCAGCCTGACCTGCCACGCCGACGCCGATTGCCGATCCGCAACCTGCCATCAACGCCGCCAATGCCGCGCCGATCATTCCTATATAAACTCCGTTCATTATACCAACCTCCTGTGGTGTGTATTTTTATCGACTGCGTAAAACGCAGATTTTGTCTTTATTACGCCTTGCTCTTGTTATGTTTTGGCTCGGCAGGTTCGCCTATTCTGTAATACTTCATTTGACTACCCAAAGGCGCGAACAGTTCTCCGCCGCCGGTATAGAACTTGCCGAAGTATTCGACGAATTGCAATCTTGAATTGTGAACGTACGCGCCAAGCGCGTTGATAGCCACGTTGAACGTATGACCTATCAAATAGATTATTATCGCTACGATAAAGCCTAAGAACTTAATAGGCAACATACCGGAGATAACTTCTGCTATCTGATTGAATACCATTGCGATAACGCCGGTTGCAAGTCCAAGACCGAAGATACGCGTGTAGCTCATCAAATCGGAAAAGAAGTTGATTATTCCGTACAGACTGGAAAACGCTCCCGATATCTTCTTCGCGCCTTTCTTTCCAAACGTACCCGACAGCATCAACAGCAACGCGCCGAGAACCAACAATACGATACCAAAGTATTTTGCCCAACTTCCCAATTTGCTTGCAAGAGCGATACCGCCAATACCCAAAGCCAAGAAGTACCAGCTAAACGCAGATGAAATGCCCCACAATGGCTGTTTTGCTCTTATGAGCGCGACCATATTGATAGCCATACCTACAAACATCTGCACAAGACCTATCGCAAGACTTAACGCTAAAAGATAAATAGGATCTTCTATCGGATTGAACCAACACCACATTCCTATATCCGAAGCGCTTACTCCAAAATACGAGCCGAACAAAAATCCCCAAATAAGCGTGGATATTCCGCCCATAAATATGATCTTGACCAAATTCAATTCGCCTTTGGGCGGTCTGCGTATTGCCAAAACTATTCCCGCGCCGAGCGTGAGCAACAAACCGTAACCTGCGTCGGAAAGCATCATTCCGAACATCAGGAAAAAGAAAAACGCAACGCCCGGATTTGGGTCGATCTCCTTGTGGAAAGGTACGGAATACATATTCGTGACGCTCTCGTAAGGCGCAACCACGCCGTTGTTGATCGCCAAAGTCGGAGGCGTTTCGCTCTCCAACGGCTTCCTTATCGTAAACGCCAAAGAAAGCGGGCAACTTTCTAGTTCTTCATTGACTCTCTGCGCTTCGCTCTCAGGCAACCATGCTTCAAGATAATACGTCGATTGCGTTACTCGCGTGGAATTCCTGCTCTCAAACTTCGCAACTTCCAAAGACAAGTAATCGTATAGACGCTTCACGTCGTCTATCAAAGACTCAAAAGTCATGATAGTTTCTATCGTATTAAAATACTGCTTTTCGTTTTCTTCCAAACGAGCTTTGCACTCTTCTACCATTTGAGGAGCTGTCATATCGCTCTCGATAGAACACTGCGCAAATTCCGTTTCGCCGAGTATCTCCTGCAAGTTTTCTCTATTTTCCTTGCCTATTACTATAGCGACGCCGCTGGTAATATCAGCGTCGAACACCTCGTATTCACCGCCTATTTCTTTTATCTTTTCAAGAGGCGACAAATTCGTATTCTTGACCTCGCCTAAAATCACGTTTACGTTTGAAGTATCTTTGAATTTTGAAAAAGCTACCGGCATTTTCATATACGGCGCAAGCGAAGCGATAAGCGAATTCTCTTTCTGCGCGCTCGCTTTGAGGGCGACAATTTCGTCCTTATATTCTTTAAGTTTGTCGATTTGAGTGAAAACGTCGGTTTCTATCTCGGAAAGCTTTTCAAAATTTTCAAACGTGATCAGTTGCTTAATAGCAAACATTCCCAAACCTTTTGCCGGGATATAATCTATCTTTTTGTCTTTGGCAAGTTTCTTTGCCGTGATTTTACTGTCTTTAAGCGTTTGAAGACAAAATTCGAGTTTAGCGATTTTAACTTTGCACTCGTCTATATCCTGCCAAATATCAGTATTCGACATTCTCTCTATTTCGGGCGTAGAAGTAACTTCCACACATCCCAATTTGTGCAGTTTTTTGATCAAAGTATTACGCTCGGATACGTTGCCTATCAAAAGCAACTTCTGCATACTACTTAATGCCATATTTCGCCTTCAATTCCAGCTTTATTTCCGAATAAACTTGCTTTTTCTTATCATCAGAAATTTTACTCAGTTCTTCAATTTGTTTTTGACCGCTAGCAATCTGTTCTGCCCTTGCTTTTTCTCCGTCGGAAAGTCCCTTTTCCGTCGCTTCTTTTTCTTTTGCAAACTGCGAGTCTTTTGCCTTCTCAAACATTTCCTTGGCTTGTTTTTTCGCATCGCTGACGATGTCGTTTGCCTTGCTTACGGAATCTTTTATTATATCCTTGGCCTTATCCTCGGCGTCAAGTATGCTGTCAATCATTTCTTCGATCATTTCCGACACTCTCCTACTTCTTTATTTGAAGTATTTGTTTTCTATTTCCATTATCTTATCTACTCTTCCGCTGTGTCTTCCGCCCTCAAAAGGAGTATCCAGCCATATTTGCGTCATTTGTTCGGCAAGTTCTGCCGACACGACTCTTCCGCCCATAGCCAAAACGTTGGCATTGTTGTGCTGAGCGCACATTTGCGCAGTAAACAGATCGTGACATACCGCGGCTCTTATACCTTTTACTTTATTGGCGGCAATGCTAATGCCTATACCCGTTCCGCAAAGAATTATACCTTTGTCTACTGCACCTTGCGATACCGCTTCCGCTACTTTGAGCGCATAATCGGGATAATCCACCGACGAAGAATCAAAGCAACCGAAGTCCACAGTCTCAATTCCGTTTTCTTCCAAAACCTTTACTACCGCCGGCTTTATCGCTATTCCGCCGTGATCGCAACCTATTGCTATTTTCATACGCACCTCTTAATAATATACGATTATTTTACCACAATTTTCTAAATTTTGCAACACCTGATTTTGTTTTATTATATAATATTTACAAACAAAAGAAGTTGTTTACAATTCAAAAGATTGTCGTTTAATTTTATTTTAATCATTATTTACATTATGTTTTTTATTCGTGTCTGCAACGAGAGAATTGAGTTTTTCTATCACCGCGTCCATAGCGTCGCGAAGCTGTTTCTCGACCGATCTATACGTCTGAATATCTCCGCCGAACGGATCTAATATATCGCCTTTATGAGTTATATCGTCTATACAAAACAGTTTTTCATCGGCGACTATTCCTTTAAGATACGCCTTGTGACTTCTCGTCATAGTAACTACCATGTCGCTGGTTTCTACGAGTTTAGGCGTAACAGGTTGGGACGTATGGGTAAAAAACATATCCATTGAATCGATTATAGCAGTCGTATTGTCGCTCATAGGATCGCCGTATCCGCAACATACTCCCGCGCTGTCTACTTCAATATCAAGCTTTTCCCTGCCAATCTTTTCTTGCAAAACAGCCTGCGCCAATGGGGATCTGCAAGTATTCCCCGTACACACAAAAAGTATTTTCATACGCGTTTACCTCCGCTGGCTTTTTCTATTCTGTTCATCACCGACTTAGCCACTCCCTCGTCGCCGAAGTCTTGACAGATTATATATCCGTAACTGCATTGCGCCTCGTGCATTGCCGAATAGATATTGCGCATTACTTCGCTATCGTCCGCGCCTAAATCTATATGATCGCAATCGCGCAATTTATTGGCTGCGCAAATAAAATCGCTTTTTGCAAGTATCACAGGCTTGTCGTCAATATGATCTTCATACGCTTTGACCGCGTTTTCAACGGACGACGCAACTACCATTTCGCAATCTGGCGCATAATGTCTGTATTTCATTCCCGGAGCTTTCGCTACCACGATCTCTCCGCTGAAAGTCTTGACTTCTCCAAGTACTTGCGCAAGCATTTGAGGCGTCACCGCGCCCGGTCGCAATATCGTAGGCGATGACGTAGACATATCTATTATAGTCGATTCTATCCCGACTTGGCACTCTCCGCCTTCAAGTATAAGCGGTATTCTGCCTTTCATATCTTCATAGACGTGCGACGACGAAGTAGGACTTATCTTTGTAGACGTATTTGCCGAAGGCGCGCAGATAGGGAGTCCGCACGCTTTAATGAATTTCTGCGCTACGCAATGAGACGGATACCTTATGCCGACTGTGGAAAGTCCCGCAGAAACCTCGTCGGGTACGCAAGCCGATTTTTTAAGTATCACCGTAATAGGTCCAGGCATAAAAGCGTCGATAACAGCTCTTGCCTGAGCTGTCACGTCGACAGCCAATTCGTCTATCATAGCCTTGTCCGCTATATGGATAATAAGCGGATTGTCCATAGGTCTTCCCTTTGCAAGAAAGATCTTTTTCACCGCTTCTTTATCCAAAGCGTTCGCGCCAAGTCCGTAAACGGTCTCGGTCGGAAACGCTACGACGTCTCCGCCCTTTATCAATTCGACCGCTTTATCCAAGCCTTCTTCCAACGTCAAGATCTTTGTATCCATATTCTAACAATACGCCTTTATAGCCTTCAAGTTGCCGTAAATATCCACTTTGCCTACGTTCGCAGGTAAAAACACAGTATCTCCCAAATCCATGGAAATACAACTGCCGTTTGCCATTACCGCCCCTTGTCCGTCGATCACAGTCAACGATACGAACGAACTGCCGTCAACTTCAAACGCATATTCCTCTTTGACGCTCAACTCTTCTACGGTAAAATATTTGCACTTTGCAAGACGAAGAGTATTCTCGTCCAATTTCTCGCAATTCTCGTTGACTTTAACGACTTTTGAAGTATCCGTAACGTCCAACGCCTTATCAATATGCAACTCTCTCAGCTTACCGTCTTTTCCTACGCGATTATAATCGTATAATCTGTAAGTAATAGAAGAGTTTTGTTGAACTTCGCAGATGAGCAAACCGCCGCAAATAGCATGTACAGTACCTGCCGGTATAAATAGACAATCGCCCTTTTTTACTCGTATAAAGTTGAGATGATCGGTAATACTTCCATCGTTCAAAGCCTTTTTAAGCGTATCCTTATCAATAGGTTCTTTGAAACCGCAATACACTCCGCTTCCCTCGTCGCAATCGACTATATACCACATCTCGGTCTTGCCGTATTCGCCTTCGCGCTCAAGCGCGTATTCGTCGCTCGGATGCACCTGAATAGACAAATCGTCCTTGCTGTCTATAAGTTTGATAAGTATAGGAAAAAAGTCAAACGCATTTCCTTTCGTCCCCAAAAATTCGGGATTTTGCGCTACAACGTCGGCGAGCGAACAGTTGCCGTACTCGCCGTTGATGACCTTGCTTTCGCCCTTTTCGTGACAGGAAAGTTCCCAACTTTCGGCGATGTTTTCGCCGTCGGTACGTTTATTCCACTTGCCCATCAATTTCGTTCCTCCCCAAACCGTTTGCACGGTAGTTGGAGAAAGTTTCATTGGATAACTCATATATCTACCTCTTCACAATTATTTGATTATATAGCGTCAACATTCTATAAGCCTTTTGGGAAATACGACTTTGAATTCCGTTCCCTCGTCGGGTACGCTGTTGAGCGATATTTTACCGCCGTGTATCAAAGCGATCTTTTTGACGATGGCAAGTCCCAGTCCCGTGGAGCTCTCATTGATAAAAGTACGGCTTGTATCAACTTTATAAAATCTCTCGAAAAGTCTGCTTTGATGCTCTTTGGAAATGCCGATGCCGTCGTCCTTTACCTTTACCGTAACGCTCCCCTCATCTTCCTCGACGCTTACCCAGACGTGTCCGCCCTGTTTATTGTATTTGACAGCGTTGTTTACAAGATTAGACACAAGCGTATGCATCATCTTCTTTTTACCTATAAAATCGCCTCCGCCGCAAACAGACATTTCGACTTGCTTACTGTCGGCGACGCCTTGAAGTTCTTCGACTACGTCCTTACACAAAAGTCCCAAATCGAATTTGCTTATCTCTTCGTTGTCAAGATCGGCGTCAAGTTTTGAAAGTTTGAGCATATCGTCTATAAGCGAACGCATCCTCAACGCGTTGCCGTTGATCTCTTTTACGCATTTATCAAGCTGGGATCTTGACACGCCGTCCATAGTCATAAGCTCGGCGTAACCGCTTATCGCAGTAAGCGGAGTTTTGAGTTCGTGCGACGCATTTGCGAAGAATTCGCTTCGTATCTTAGCCGAATTGACTTCTATCGTCACGTTGGTAAATACTATCAACATAACTTCGCCTGTGATTACGTCTTTTTCTTGGATAGTGTTGAAGTTTGTTTCCACACGGTATATCTCTTCGCCTATCTGTACTTCTCCGACGTAATACTTGCCCTCGTTGAGAGACTGTCGGAGCGTAAGTAACAATTCTTCGTCGTCTACTATATATCCCAAATCGACGCCTACGACGTTGTCGTTTTTCCTACCGAAAATTTCCAAAGCCGCGCCGTTGGTAAGCACCACCCTTCCGCTTTTCGTAACGACTATTATTCCCTGATTGACCGACTGTAAGAGTATGGACGACTTTTTCTGCTCGTATTGAAGATTGACAAAGTTTTTGGATATTTCGCCCGCCAAATCGTCTATCTTTGTCATTACCGCCTTAAACTCCGGAAAATTCAGCGTCTGCGGTATTTGACTTTGAATATACTCGCCGTTGTTTATGTCCACCAATATCCTCTCTATTTTCTCAAAAGGTATCGTCGCGAATTTTATGTTAAACGTCAACGCAATATAAGACGCGAATATTACGCCAACCCATATCACTATCGCCAACGCTACCACGAGAAAATACGGTCTGCTGTTGTAGATCAAGTCGACAGAACACATATAAATGACGTACCCGTCGCGAAAATGCGGATTATCTACCCTCACAGCATAATTGAGCGTTGATCCCGATTGATATAGATGCGCAACAAAAAACGCCTCGCCTTTGCGTACGACTTTTTCCAAATTACGGTTTTTTATTTTTGCAACGTCTATCTTTTCGCCGTTGACGATTTCCATATCTCCCGTTTGTGAATTTTTCGCTATTTGATCTCCGCCGCATATGATAGCCCTTGAGCTGTTCAATACTACGAATTTATAGTAGTTATCCGCGGAATTTCCGCTCTCAAACTTCTGCTTTATATCTTCGTCGTTGTAACAAATCTCCAATTCTTTGATAGATGAACTCGATTCCTGAACCAAATACTCTTTGGTATTGTTGATAGTGTACATATTGAATAAAAGAAAAGTCAATGCGACGGTCACAAACACCGCCACAGTCATTATCAATATTACCCTTGTCAGTATCTTGTCTTTCATTGATCTTTCGACTCTCCAAAACCGATACCGCATATATTTTAGATATGAATATACGCGCGTATATATTATATAATCAATAACACTAAAAAGTCAATAAAATACCGAGGGCGCGATATGTCGACCGCGCCCGCTTGTTGATGTCAATTACTGCAAAACTTATATCCTACGCCTCTTATTGTGGAAATAAGCTGTTTGTCCGAATATGCAGCCAACTTACTTCGCAAGGACTTGATATGCATATCCAGCGTACGAGTTTCGCCGACGTATTCGTAATCCCACACTTCCGAAAGTATCGTCTCCCTCTTGACTACGCAATCCGCGTTCTTCACCAAAAGCGCCAATAGATTGTACTCTTTGAGAGTGAGCGCAACCGATTGTCCGTTGACGTATACGGCATGCTCTGAATTATTGATACGAACGTCGGAACATTCCAAAACTTCCTCTTCCGTCTTCTTCGCTCCCGTCTTTCGCAAATTTGCTTTTACTCTCGCGATAAGTTCCAACATACCGAACGGCTTAGCAATATAATCGTCCGCTCCCGCGTCAAGTCCCCTCACCTTTACGTTTTCGTCGCCTTTTGCGCTTGCGATGATCACGGGAATCTCTTTTGTCTTGGGATTTGATTTGAGAAGAGACAACGCGCTCAGCCCGTCCATACCCGGCAACATCAAATCGAGTATGATAATATCGCAAATTTCATTTTCTAAAACCTCGAACATATCTTCGGCGCATACAAAACTCTTGCAATCGAATTTATCTTCAAAAGCGATTTCGTAAAGACCTCTTATACTTTCATCGTCTTCTACAACGAAAACTTTGTATTCCATATTTTTCTCCTTATTCGCAAAGTTGCTTTATCCTAGTATCAAGTCTATCACAAAGGTCATTTTATGTAAATACCCATTACAAAAAACTAAAAATAAATTTACAAAATTTTACATTTCGCCGTTTTGCGACCTATACGTTTCTATGATAAAAATCGCACTCGAATCTTTCCCCAAGAGACGACGAGGAAGTCATATAAGCGTAAAACTCGCTTGAAAATTTCTCGACTTCAATAAGCGCGCTTTTCATAAGTTCGTCCATTCTCTCTCGCACTACGCCGCACTTATCGTTTTCTTTCTTCTGCACGAGTATGTCAAATCCCGCATTGTTTCCCGTAGTCTTGAACAAGAAATTCAATATCGCTCTTAATAGACGGTTTTGAGAAGAAATCAACTTAGTAAAAAGTTTCCTATCCTTGAGCGTCTTTTTGATATTCGCTGGCGACGTGTTCATATACTTAGCGACGATCTCCTGCGTTTGAGCGTCGTTCACCTGAAATCTCAAATACTTATTTGAATAGGGATCTTCGCCTGTCTTTATAAGCAGTTTCCTGTCGTAATCGACTTCAATTATCAAATGTTTCTCCACTTTTTCCGCGTCAACTTTGCATACATACGGATGTATTACACTATCTAGAATAAAGTGAGTAAAATAGCCGGCTAAATAAGCTATATCCCTTTCGCGATAGCAACTGCCTGTCGCGCTCTCCTTAAATCTCGCCATTTGTTCGGCAAAATTTTCCTTGTGCAACTGAGAACCGTAACTCCTTATATCGTTTTTCTTATAAGGCTTATAATAGAAAAGCAAATCGCCGCCGCTCGATCCCAAATCATAGAACTTGCGATTGTCGACAACTATTCTTTTCAACTCTTCGGGAAATTTATCCACGCATTTGTCGGCAAAATAATAATGTGCATATACTGATGGCATACTTTCACTCCGATTTTCTTAATACGTTCAACTTAAACCAATACTTATTTTATCATATCTTTGAGCAGGTTTTCCAAATAATCTTTTCTCGCTACGGAATCGTTGAGGTCCACCCCGCTCCTCTGCTTGATTATATCCGTACGCAAAAAAGACTGCTCGATGATATATATAACTCTCGACGCTATCAAATAAGCCTTTTGCTCATCGTAAGAAGGCTTACAGTCCATAACGATAGGAATATACGCGTCGATAAGCACAGACGTAGTATCGTCTTTCGTCGTATTTCCGAGATCGTATATCAACGCTACCCTAGACACGTTAGGCTTGGTATATAGATAATCAAAGGTCATAAGACATAAATAATTGAGTTTTTCCTTCGGTTTCATAAACGCCAAAGACTGTCTTACTTTGTGGAATTCGTCCACGATACCCATGATCATCTTCTTGACGCACAAATTGACAAGCACTTCTTTTGAACCGAAGTGATAATTGACAAGCCCCACCCCGATATTCAATCTGCCGGCAAGCTCTCTCACCGTTAATTTTTGGGGATCGTCCCCCTTTTCTTCAAGGATATTTATCGCCTCGTCTATAATAGCTTCTTTTGTTATTTTCATACTTTCAAACTCCGTCTTAGAAAACTTGAACAATGTTCAGCTCTATTATAAAACAAAATCCAACCCTTGTCAACAAAATTAGCGATAATATACGTATAAAAACAATGACGTTGGGAAAATATATCATATGTCGAAGCTCTTGAAAAACTTTTGAGATTTTTAAGAAAAATTTACAAAAAAGCGTTCACTTTTTGTTGACACTCTCATATAACAGTGCTAATATGTAGGCGAAAAAAGGGGGTAACAAAAAAAACTAAATAGGAGGTGATTGGAATGAACAAATTTTGGTCGATCTGGAAAGCTTATTTGACAAAGTACGGTTTCAATCTTAGACTTTGGTAAGCGAGGGAAAATTATCGGGGAAATTATGAGACAATGCGAAAGCATTGTATTTTTTTTATTACGGCGTTTCTTCACAATTCGCTCTTTAATAGTTATGCCGAACGTCGAATCATATGACATTCGGCACATTGCAATTTATAAATATCTTTCTGCCAACGCTTCTTGGATGCGATTTTCAGCTTCTTCAAATCTTTTATTTGCTTCCGCCAACTGCTCTTGACGCTTTGTCTTTTCTACTTCTTTTCTTTTTATTCTAAGATTCTTTGCTTCTTCTCTTGCAGCTTTTGATTCAGCTTTCACAGCTCTGAAATTCGCTTTGTCTACTTCGTGTTGTTGCTTTGCGCTCTCTTTCATATCATTGAAAGCTCTCTTGAAAAAGTTCATAATTACGTCCTCTCTTTTAATTATTTTCTTCGCTCAAAATGCTGTCGCTCAATTCCAAAACCTCACGGGAATACTTGTTCTTTCTCGCTTTCATTATTGATTTATATATCCAATAATTGAGCGATACCATCAATATTCCCGCGCAACCTACGATTATCCCCGGCGCCATAAGATCGCCGATGACCTTCATTGCCATACACATTCCCGTTCCGAGAACCAACGCGCCTACCGTTCCGAATATATAAGAAAATATTTTCGCAGGGCGTTTTACTTTTTTGTCAAGCGCTTTAAGTTTATCCAACTTTGTAAAAGGCTTTTCTACGTATTGATTGCTGATTTTGTTTACTTCGTTTGTTTGTGTGACGTTCATAATAATTACCTCCGATTTGGTTGTTTTCTTTTTACATCTGCATTATACGCAATAATTGTTGTTGAAAAGATAATGGTTGGTAAGTAAACTGATAAAAAATTGTTAATCTTTTGTTAATCACAATACGATAAATAAAAACCGAGTCTCAATCAAGATGACTCGGCTTTGTCTTGCTTTAAAAGAATGTTTATTGTTAGTAAGTTACTTGTGAGTTAATATTAAGTAATATTTTATATGTCAGACTTTTCCTTATCTGCCGAATTGCCCAATAGCTCATCAGTCAAACGCAATATCTGCGGTCCGTACTTTTTCTTTTTTGCCGCCAATATCTTGTTATATACCCAATAAGCCGATATGACAGGCGCTAGCCCGACGACGGCGACCAAAGTCCCCCATACCAGCAAATTCCATTCCAAAGTCATGGTAAGCCCCAGTCCGAAAATTAGAGTTCCCACTACGCCCATAGTCAACGAAACGATCAACGCAGGCGTCTTCACTTTCGAATGAAGACCTCTCAACTCCTCCAATTTTTCGTCAGTGTCTTTCCCTCTTTCTTTATCGGCGTACTGTTTGCGGATATACTCTATCTCTTTTTTTTCTTCCGCAGTCGGCGCGCTGTAAGTGTAATTAAATTTTTTGTTCTCGTCCATTAATTTCTATCCTCTCTTTATGCCTTTTCGTATTCGCTTGATCCAACGTCTTCTTGAGACCTTGCGCTTAGATCGTCAAGCAATCTTTTTGCCTTTATCACCATAAATATACCTAGCGACAAAACCAACGCGCAGACTATCGCGCCGGTAACGGCGTTCATTTTCGGCGCTAAGTCAAGATGCTCGTCATCACCGAAAGTATGTATCATACTCGTTTGCAAAGCAAGTATGGACACCATAGCGTCGGCAAGATTAATATTCCTTATTGCCTGCACCGTCATATCAGGCTGTTTTTTTGCCCGAACGATATTTATTATTGACATCGTGACTTTATAGCACGTGTACGCCGCGGAAACGTAAATCATAAGACCTGTATGCGTAAACGTCCTATTGACAAGTACCATTTGCAAAACCGCAGCTATCAAAGCAAACGCAACTACTATCAACAATGCCCCGCTATCGCGATATTTCTTGATCTGCTTTGCTTCTTCATTATCAAACTTGCCGACCTTCTCGCGTTTTCTCTTCTTCCTGTGATAGAATACTACGCCGCCTCGCATAGAAGCAAGCAAGATATAGTATCCCGCCAGTACGCCATACCATACCGAAGCTTCCAACGCCGACAAAGTCAAATTGTACGCGCCGTACGCCGCGCTCATCAAAAACGAACCTACGGCGAATACTATCGTTCTCATTCCGTAATTCTGAACAAGTTTATTTGTCAATTCATAATTTTTAGACCACTCGATAAATCTACTTTTGACCTTCGGCGCAACTGCAACAAACGTATAGATCGAATACCCCAAAGCTACAAAAGCGATCGCGTACACTACGTAGGTAATTATCCGCATATAAACTCTATCTGAATTTATCGCGCTCAAAACGATAGAAGCGACGATTGCTATCACCGTCAAAATATACCAGAAGACCAACATCGCTATCGGCGGATCTTTTATGAAATCTATTGCGCTTCTTCTACTCTTCATTTATTTCTCCGCTCAACGTCAAAATAAAAGCGCTTCCCTTGCCGAGTTCGCTCTCAACTCTTATCTCCCCGCCCAATATGTCAATAACTTTCTTGACGAGCGCCAGTCCGAGTCCGTTGCCTTCTTGAGAATGCGAAGTATCTCCTTGATAGAACTTATCAAAAATATGTTTGCCCGTTTCGGAGTCTATTCCGCATCCCGTATCCGCGACGCTCAATACGGCTCTGCCCTTTTCATTTTTGAGAGTAACGGATATCTTACCGCCGCTAGGCGTAAACTTGATTGCGTTGGAAAGTAAATTTGCCAACACAATTTCCAAATAACTCTCTGACGTAACAGATTTAACTTCTTGAAGATCGACCTCAAGGTCAATTCCCTTAGCGTCTATCAAGTCTACGTATTGAAGTAATAATTCTTCAACAAAACGATTGAGTTTAACAACCTCTTTTTCAGGTGCTGTCTCTTGATTTTCAAGTTTGTTTAATTTGAGAATATTAGTGATAAGCGACGAAAGTCTTCGCGTTGCCTGCATGAGCGTTTCAACGTAATTTTGACGGGTATCGGAATCGAGATTTTCATCTTTCAGAAATCTACAATAGTTTTGGATCACCGCAAGCGGCGTTTTCAATTCATGCGAAACGTTGGAAATAAAATCGCTTTTTAGTATCTCGTTTCGCGACAGTTCCGCAGCCATAGTATTTATATTTTCCATTATCGTATCATATTGATTATACTTGCCGTACGGTCTATCTATTTCAAGTCTTACCGAAAAATCTCCGCAAGCAATTTTCTCAGTGGCTTGCAAAATCTTATCGACAGGTCGCTCTACTGTAAATTTTCTGCGAATAGCGTCAAATACTGTACATATGCCTGCCAAAAATACTATAACGAGCAACATTACAATAGCTTGCGTTGCTTTATTATCGCCGCTCTTTTCTCTTACTGATGAAAATATAGGTATAGTCACCGTTATTATGGCGGCGATCACAAGGAAAAACAGCAAATAACTCCATATAGGATCTATTCTACTACCCTTACGTTTTTTCATTTCAATACCGCCTTATATCCCAATCCGTGAACCGTTTGGATTTCAAACCCATTGCAAGCAGAAGTCTTTTCTCTTATCTTTGCCATATATACGTCGACCGTTCTTGAAGTAGCCGAAGAATCGAAATCCCAAAATTCTTCCATAAGCGCAGAACGGGTAAAAGTCTTTTTGGGATAGGAAAGCAATTTGAAAAGCAAATCGAATTCTCTTACCGTCAAAGCTATTTCCTTGCCGTCGATCGTTGCCGTTCTCTCTTCTGTATTCATTTCAAAGTTGCCTATTTTAAGTTCTTTATCCGTTTGAATCTTTGCTCTGCGCAGAAGCGCGGAAATTTTCATAAGCAACACGTCCATATCAAAGGGCTTTACGACGTAGTCGTCAACGCCCATACCGTAACTCATCATTTGCGAAGGTTTGTCGTCTTTTGCCGTCATAAATATTATTGGGATATTCTTGTCGATCGCTCTCACGTTTTGCGCCAGCTCGAACCCGTCAACGTTAGGCATCATTATATCCGTAAGAATAAGATCGAATTTATCCTTTTCCAAAGCGTTCAAAGCCTGCTCTCCGTCAAAACACGATACTACTTCAAAGCCTCCGTTACGCAGACAAAAACTCGCATATCTGTTAAGATCTTTATCGTCTTCCGCCAATAATACTTTCAACAAAATTTTACTCTCCTTTTACGGTATTATTATCTTATCAAATTTTTTATAAAAAGTTTGGGAAATGTTAAAGAATTGTAAAAGTTGAGAGGCAAGCGAATTTTCACACGCTTCCTCTCCCTTTTACTAAATCCTTACGACTTTGTATTCGCCGTTCTTTTTACATTTCCAAGATACGATGTTCTCATTCCTCTCGACTTTGACGCTGCCGCCGTCTTTGTCAAACACCGATATATTATCCTTGCAATAAAGTCTAAAATCTCCGCCGCATGCCGAAATGATCTTGACGTCCGTCCAATTGGAGTCTTTCCACCTCATATCCAACTTAAACCCGCCGCGAATTCCAAGACCTCGTACGCTTCCTTCGCTCCACTTGGGCGGAAGCGTAGGCAATAATTTCACCGCATTAGTATGAGAATGCGCCAATAGTTCGCATACTCCCGCGGTATATCCGAAGTTGCCGTCGATTTGGAAAGGCGGATGTGTGTCCCACAAATTCTGATAAACGTTGTTTTTTATCAGCCTCTCGACAAGTCGGTACGCTCTTTCTCCGTCGTATAGTCTTGCCCAAAGGCAAAGTCTTAGGGCAGTCGCCCATCCGGTAGACTTATCCCCTCTGTCTTCAAGCGAAACTTTTATTGCGTCCAATAAATCTTTTCTATCCTCATCGATCAAATCGCAAGGATAGAGTCCCATAAGGTGAGAAACGTGTCTATGTTTTTTTGCTCCGACAGAGCCCAACGTCGTCTCGTGATACCACTCCAACAACTGTCCGTCAGCGCCTACCTCAAAAGGCTTTAACTTATCGCAGACTTCTTTCCAATACTCTATCTTATCTTCGTCCACGCCTAGCGCAGTCGCGCCGTCTATCGCGTCTTTATATAGTTGTTGCAAAAAGACTTGTTCATATACGTTGCCGTGAGTAATAGGTCCGTGTTCTGGAGAAAAACAAGGCGACGTTACCCAACGCTCTCCCGATTTATCAAGAAGCGCGTCGTAAGTGTAAGTAGCTTCTTTGATCATAGGATAAATCTGATTGAGCAGCTCCTTATCAGAGCTGAAAAGATAGAGTTCGTAGACGTTGTGAAGTATCCACGCGACTGCCGCAGACGACCATCCCCACTTGAATTCCCAACCGGGGCACGTCCATCCAAACGGCGTATTCTGCGTATGATATAAATAACCGCTTTCGCTCTTTCCGTCGCCTATGCCGCAATACGTTTTTGCGGTCACTCTCCCGGGCTCGCGTAACTTTTCAAGATACCTTACCAACGGCATACCGCAATCGGTAAGACCGCATAATGGCGCAAGCCAGTAATTCATCTGCAAATTTATATTCAAATGGTAATCGCTCCCCCACGCAGGAGAATTGGATATATTCCATATGCCTTGCAAATTGCACGGCAATACGTCGTCTTTGCGCGATGACGACAACAACAGATACCTGCCATATGCAAACAGCAAACTTTCCAACCACTTTTTGTCATTATCGCTCGCTTTAGCATACTTTGCAAGCAATTTATCCGTCGGCAAACATGACTCTTTCGCGTTTAACGAAAACTCAAAATCGCCGTACGCCGACTGCCAATCTTCGATATGTCTGCGCTCTAATTCCTCGACGCCTTTTCCAACAGCGTTCTCTACCGCGCTCAATGATTGCGCTCTGATTTCTTCAAGACTTTCGCCTGTCCTATAATGCGGATATTCATCCGAATAATCCGTCTTGTACGTCAATACTATCGTCAGTCTTTTTGCTCCTGTAATTTGCCAGCCGTTGGCGCAAGGCTTCAACTCGCCGTCGCAACCTATTTTCATAGCCATCGCGTACGCAAGATCGTTATCGTCAAGCTTTCCGCCAAGATTCATCATAGCGCCTTTGATCTTTATATCCGCATTGCCTTGCGCGTAAGAATCAAACGTGACTTCCCAATCGCTCGCGCTATCGCTCTTCTGTTCGATCACCGCAACCTTATCAGGATAAGAAACAAAAGCCTTTCGCTCAAACGATCCGTCTGCGTCCTTCCATCTACAAGTAGACAAAGCGCTATCAACGTCAAGTTGGAATTCAAAATCTTTATACTTTCTTTTTTTACCGTTTATCCTCAAATTTCCCGCGCATTGATAACTTCCGTAGCCATCGGTATCTCCCACCAATTTATTGCAAATACCATCAGCGTTTTCTCCTCTCGCCAACGTATCTCTCGCGTTTTTGAATATATCCGACATCTTCTCGCCGTTTACGCTGTCAATATTGCCGCCGCAATAATTAGGACGTTTTGGCGACGGACCTCCCGTCCACAAGGACTTTTCATTAACGACGATATCTTCGGCAAACGGTTCGCCCACAAGAGTGATACCCAACGATCCGTTGCCCAACGGCAACGCTTGCTGTTGCCATTTATTTTGAGTCTTACCCGCCCTTTGCGCGCCTTTTACGCGTCTTTTCGATGCGGCTTTATTATAAAAAATTCTCATATGCTCTCCCACCGTTCTATAAATCTCCAATATTTATTCGGCTTGAAATATTATAATATTTATATTTTATCATATTTAGGAAATTCTTTCAATACATTCCGACAAATACCTATTTATATTGTATTTTTAAATAAGTTTTGTTATAATGTAACAAAAGGGATAAAAAGGTTTAAATGTACGACGCGATTATTGTCGGCGGCGGACCTACGGGCGCAACTGTCGGAAAAATATTGGCGGAAAAAGGCTTTTCCGTTTTGATTGTAGAGCGATGCAAATTGCCTCGCTATAAATCATGTTCGGGAATGGTGATCAAAAAGACAATTGAGTTGATAGATAAATATTTTTACTGTCAAATCCCCGATTTTGTCAAATGCTCCCCGCTTGACAACTACGGAATGGTATTTGTAAACGATGAGGGAAAAGAATACAAATTCGAACAAAGAGGTTTCAACGTATGGCGGAGCTCTTTTGACAACTGGCTACTGGAAAAAGCCATCGAAAAAGGAGCAAAAGTCATTGACTGCGCAAGCGTCGTATCGTGCGAAGACAAAGACGACTGCGTTGAGGTTACGATTTCAGGAAAGACTTCTTCTACAGAAAAAGCTCGCTATCTCATAGATTGCGAAGGCGCAACGGGAACTCTAAAACGCTCTCTTTTCAGTAATGACAAAGACTATATCACAACGTATCAAACCTTTAACAATGGGCGTATCGATCTTGATCCGCATTATTTTTATGCTTATCTTCAACCGAAGTTTTCCGAATATGACGCTTGGTTCAACGTAAAAGACAATATGTTAGTACTGGGCGTAGCGGTAAAAGACAGAAATAAAATAAAAGCGTACTATACGAATTTTATAGACTATATGAAGTCAAATCACGGCTTGGTATTGCAAGACAAAATCAAAGAAGAAAAATGGATAATGCCCTGCATTTATCCTGACTTCAAAATCAATTACGGCAAAGGACGCATTCTTTTGGCAGGCGAAGTCGCCGGTTTTCTCAATCCTATGGGCGAAGGTATTTCCTGCGGAATAGAAAGCGGTTACCATGCCGCAATCGCTATCGCAGACAACTTCGGCAATAGCGAAAACGTCCTGCACTGTTATATACAAAATTCACGCGAAGTCCTTGCCTATATGAAAAGACAATGGCATTTGGTCGGATTGATGTCAAATAAATTTGAGAATATGAAGAATATGTGATTATCTACCTGAAATCATATAAGAAAATTTTATTATAGTTCTATAAGTTTATTTTTACTAAAATAATAAATGTTTTCTTTTTTAACGCCGTATTTTGATCCTTTAATTGATATATGCGGTTCAAACGTAAAACAACCGACGCTTCCAAGAGTTGACGTATTTCCTTTCTCTATATAAACTCTATCGTTTTTCTTTGTTTCAATAGAATGTCCTAAATTCCCCATAAAATCAAGATTTATGAAGCCGTTAGAAATTATAAACTCATTCATGTATTCATATAACTGGTGAAACGTTGTATCAGGATTAGCAAACGTTAGCAATTCACTGTGCAATTTTTCTTCCATTAGCAAGCTGTTTTTCCATTCCTCGTTACTAATTTTGCTTATATCGTCTATTACTTTTCCATTTTCAATAATAATCGTCCTAGCATAATCTCCCCATACGTTTCCTATTTGCGGACTTAAATCTACTGTAACAATATCGTTATCTTCAATAATACGTTTAGCGGCACGATAGTGTTTGCCAGATACTGATAGACAGGTCTGATCGCCGGAAAAGACAAATGCCCCGACGTTCCAGTACCAAAAAGAAGTAGCTCCAAGCTCCAACATTTTACTTTCGGTAAGTTGCCTAAGTTCTTTCAAACTCATTCCGACTTTTATATTAGATTTTATAAAAGACATTGTTTGCTTTGCGATTTGCTGTACTTTGGCATTAGTCATTCGAATTTACCTTAAACTTATTTTGGATAACAATTTCACAGTTTATAAAATTTATCTAAAAAATTGGCTTGGCTTAGCAAACTCGCCACCCTGATTTATTAATTGCTAAACTTTACCTTTTTAAGTAGTAAATGGTACTCCCGGCGGGAATCGAACCCACAACTGCCCCTTAGGAGGGGGCTGTTATATCCATTTAACTACGGAAGCGTATAGATATTTGACGTCGTTTAGACTTAAATTCAAGTACATTTACTATATTATATATTAAAGTTTATGTCAATCTTTTAGAGCGATTTTGCCTGTATTTTGACAAAGAAAAATCTAAAATTTGGTTTGAAGTCATCTAAACAAAAAGCAAAAAATATAAAAATTTGCAAAAAACAATAGACAGTCCTTAATTATTATGATAATATTATAAAGCAATTATTGATATGGCTCCATGGTCAAGCGGTTAAGACTCAGGCCTCTCACGCCTGCTACTCGGGTTCGAATCCCGATGGAGTCACCAAAAAAGCAAACTGCAAATATGCCGTTTGCTTTTTTGCGTCCCCATAGGGGATTCTAACCTGCTCGCTTATCTCAAACATATGAGAGAGCAATATGGAAAGATCTATAAACAATTGAGCAGTTCGCATTTGAGCGTAGCGAAAATCTTGACGCTTGCCGTCAATACCCTGATGGAGTCGCCAAGCTCAGTCTTATTTAAATATTTCACATAGATATTCATTAAAACTGATTCTATAAATCTTTTATTTAAAGTATAAAAAATATTTAAACA
>CAMWIL010000017.1 GCA_947174325.1 uncultured Clostridia bacterium | reverse complement strand
TTTTATAGCTATATCGTCTCTGTGAGAGCCGAAAGAAGTATATAATAAATTAGTGTCTTTTTCTAAATTTGCTCTTAGCCTTTGGAAAAAAAGTTCTTTTGTATTTTCCAATTCCCCGTATTCGACGTTGCTTTCGTATTCCAGTAGTAAATTCTCTTTGTCGTCTGTAATGTCCGAGTGAATTTTTTGAGCGAAAGTCTGTATTTTTTGCACAAATTCATATCTCTTTTGAATTATATACGCTCCATGCTCGGCAAGTTGGACATCCCAACCGTACAGCATTTCGGGCAAAGCTTTCATATCCCTGCTTTCTTTGAGAAGTTTGTTGCGCTGCGCGAG
Source organism: uncultured Clostridia bacterium (assembly GCA_947174325.1). Classification (GTDB taxonomy): domain Bacteria; phylum Bacillota; class Clostridia; order Christensenellales; family UBA3700; genus RACS-045. Next base: position 25,980 of record CAMWIL010000017.1, on the reverse strand, counting down.
AATATTATTGTATTTTGACAACGCGTAAAAGTATTTTTTATTTTGCTGGGAAAGACTTATGTCCGCAAATCTTCGTCTTTCTTGCGGACTTTCCTTGATAAGTTTCATTTCGTCGGGCGAGAAAAAGACTATATTCAGCATACCCAAAATTTCGCTTAATTTGACAAGCGGTATTCCGTCGATCGCTATTCTTTTTTTATCCATCGAATCAATAGAATACTCTACCGTATGTCTTGTATATTGTTTTTTCAACGTAACTTTTATATACGCGTAATCGCTTCCCCATCTTATCATTTCGCGGTATTTGTTTGTACGCGGAGATTTGCCTATGCCAGAACAATATACGCTTTCCAAAAGATTGGTTTTTCCGCTTGCGTTCTTTCCTATTACGATATTCAAACCGTCCTTAAAGTAAACGGTTTTGTTTTCGTAGTTTCGGAAATTTTTAAGCGTAACACTCTCAATATACATAATTCTATTATAATTGAATTGCTATTTATTATCAACTTACTTGTTAAAATTTATTATTTTTATACTATTCTTTTATTGAAATTTGAGGTTAATTATTGTATAATAGACGTATGGACGAATGTAAGAAAATATGGGATATACTATTATTGGAAATATCCAACAAAATTTCTACGGTCACGTATGACATGTGGTTCTCTTCGCTTGAACCTCTTACTATTGTTTACAACAAACTTATAATCGTCGCTAAATTGAAATCTACGAAGAAAACTATCAACACAAATTACAGAGATCTAATTCTCGAAGAGATAAAAAAACTCAATACTTACGTGGATGATTTTATCATTATCACACCGGACGAAATTTCCGTATACGAAGATAAGATAAAAGAAGAGAAAAAAGAGACTGAAAACGTGGAATTGTATAATACCCTCGTGGACAACAATTTTACTTTTGATAAATTCGTCGTTGGTCAAAGCAACCAAATCGTTTACGCGGCGGCAAAAGCGGTCGCTATGCAACCCGGTTCTCTTCACAATCCTTTGTTTATTTACGGCGGCGTAGGTCTTGGAAAGACTCACATTATGCACGCCATAGGCAATGAGATATTGAAGACCAACAAAAAAGCCAAAATACTCTACTGCACGACCGAGCAGTTTGTAAACGACTTTATTGACAGCATCAGAAACAATAAAGATAACGAACAAAACAAAAGATTTAGAGAAAAATACAGAAACGTAGATATTTTGATGCTTGACGATATTCAGTTTTTGGCAGGAAAAACGGGTACTCAAGAAGCGTTGTTCCATACTTTCAACGACTTGTACCAATATAAAAAACAAATAATTCTTTCTTCGGACAGGCATCCGAAAGAACTTACCTTCCTTGAAGAAAGATTACAATCTAGATTTGCAAGCGGTCTTACCGTAGATATTTCTACCCCTGATCTGGAAACGAGAATTGCCATACTACAAAAGAAGGCTTATTATAAAAACGTAAATCTTCCGATAGAAGTTGTTTATTTTATCGCAGAGAGTTTCGACAGCAATATCAGAGAACTTGAAGGCGCTTTGCAAAAAGTCATATTCTATTGTCAGCTCGAGGGTAAAGAACCGGATAACGTCGAAATAATCAAAGAAGCCTTGAAAGACGATATTGACGTATCAAATCATATACTCTCTCTTGATACTATCGTTGACGCTACTTGTTCTTATTACAATATCAAAAAAGAAGAAGTAATAGGCAAGAAAAAACTAAAACAGATAGTTCAAGCAAGACAGATCGCTATATATCTTATCAACGATATGTTGGGCGTACCTCTTGCTACGATAGGAAGTTATTTTGGCGGAAGAGATCATACTACTATAATCTACGCGCGAGATAAAATAGAAGAAATGAGCAAAACAAACAATCTGATCGCAAATCAGATAAAAGATATAAAAAATATGATACAAAAGAGATAAATAATATAATTTAAGTCGCTTTGTTTTAAAACCTCACGACATAAAATATACTCTCTTTCTTATCATTGTGGATATTGTTGATAACTTTTTTATTTTATCAACATAAAATATGAGGAAATTGTGAATAATTTTTCCGCGTATATGTTCGTAAAAGACACTTATCAACATTATCAACACAGTTATTATGATAATTATTATCTAATCTATATAAATATAAAAATATATTATTGCTAAACAGAGGTGAATTTATGAAATTTGTTTGTAACGGTATGGATCTGTCGGACGCTTTATCAAAAGTAATGAAGGCTTTGCCATCAAAGAAAAGTATGCCGATATTAGAAGGAATAAAATTAAGCGCTTTCGGAGATACGTTGACGCTTATGGCAACGGATATAGATTTCGTAGTTATTATGAAAATCAAAGCCGATATTATAATGGAAGGCGAAGTTTTAGTTCCCGGTAGAACTATTTGCGAATATATAAGAAAAATAAGCAAGGAAAATTACATAGAGTTTGATTCTCAAATAGAGAACGACAAGCTTTATATTTCTCATTGCGACAGCTTTATTTATTTAGCTACTATGAATATCAACGAATACCCCACTATCGAAGAAATCAAATTTGATATGCAGTTGTCTATCAAACAAAAAGATTTCAAAGATTTGGTAAATAAGACTATATTCGCTACTTCTACCGAAGATATAAGACAGCAGTTGAGAGGTTGTTTGTTCTCCGTAAAGAAAAATACGGTAAAGAGCGTAGGTTTGGACGGTTACAGACTTGCGATTTGCAATAAACAACTTGAAGAAGAATATCCGGATAAAGATATTATAGTACCTGCAAAAAGTTTAAGTGAAATTGCTAAACTTCTTGAAAACGAAGATGAAAACATTCTCATCAGCATAAACGATAAAAAGATGATGGTAGAATTTGAAAACAGCAAGATCATTACTTCCCTTATCGCAGGTCAATATATAAGATACGAATCTACTATCCCAACTAATTTTGAAACGGAAATAACAGTAGACAGAGCAAGTTTGGAATACAGTATGGATAAAGTTGAAGTCATTGCGAAGCAAGACAAAAACAACTATATCAAAATGGATATAAAAGAAGGTAAGATGACTATCTATTGCAATACCAGCGTGAGCAATATAAAAGAAGTGATCAACACTTTCACCAAAGGTAAGGACGTGACTATTTCTCTTAATGCTAAATATCTTACCGACTGTATTAAGAACAGCAGCGACGAATATCTTTCTATCAAGATTTCAAACAGCAATAATCCAATAATAATTACCCCGATCGAAAGCGAGGAATATCTGTATTTGATTTTGCCGATACGCACAAGATAATCAAAAATATTATTTAATAGTAAAGATAAAAAATAGCAAACTTAACGTTTGCTATTTTTATTATTTTATTAGTTAATTCAAATATATAATTAGTCTTTGATCTTTGCCATAATTTCAAAAATACGATCTAAGTCGGCGGTAGAATAATAATCTATATAAATTCTTCCCTTATTGTTGTTGCCTACGGCATAGACCTTAGTGCCGAATTTTCTGTTCATTATATTAGCAAGATCTTTTAATTCAACTGATTGTTCTTGAACTTTCTTTTGTTTTTTGTTTGGATTTAGGTAATTGCTTACCATTACTTCTAATTGATGTACGCTTAGTTTTTTATCGCAAGCCGCTATAGCGTAAGTGTTTTGAACTATATAATCTTTGATAGAAGACAAGCATCTTGCATGGCCTGCCGAAAGTCTTCCGCTGATGACCATATCTATTACTATAGGATTGAGGTTGAGAAGTCTTAAAGCGTTTGTAATAACAGGTCTTGATTTACCCAATCTTTGAGCTAATTGATCCTGCGTGAAGTCGTATTCGTCTATCAACGCTTTATATGCTTGAGCTTCTTCGATAGGATTTAGATCTTGACGTTGAAGGTTTTCGATCAAAGCCACTTCTTTGATTTGTTTTCTCGTAAGGTTTCTGATAATTACTGGAATAGTGGTATTTCCTGCGATTTTGTTGGCTCTGTATCTTCTCTCACCTGCGACTATCTCGTAAGTGTCGTCGCCTACGGGAGTTACGACAATAGGTTGAATTACTCCGTAATTTTTGATAGATACGGCAAGTTCGTCGAGAAGATTTTGATCGAATTTTTTTCTCGGCTGATTGGGATTGGTAACTATTTTATTTATAGGTAGGATTTCAACGCCTGCGTTTAGATTTCCGTCTTTGTCATAGGAAGTCAAATCGCTGTCTATATCCAACATCTTTTCTATTGTAGAATTATCTTTCGTCATAAGCATCCTCCGTTTTACGAACTTTAATTCAAATTATATTGATTTGAATTCGTCAATGCTATGTATAAGTTTGAGTAAGCATAAATAAAAATAAACATTTTTATTTATTTTATTATATCAAATAATATTGTTATATGCAACTAAAAATATTTATCCGATAATAGGTTGAGTTCTTGGTTTATTACCGCCTCTTGGATATTTATTTTGACAATTTTTAAGTTTTTTGACAACGATAACGTATCTTTTTTCATCATTAGTCAAATTAAATTCGTTTATGCTGTCGATTTTTGAATTAAGAATATCAAAAATTTTATTTGAATTATTTAATTCTTCCTGATAATTTATTCCTTTATAGGCTACTAAAACGCCGCCTGATTTTATCAAAGGCAAAGTATATTCCGCCAAAGTAGGCATTTGAGCGAGCGCTCTTGCAACGCAGCAATCGAATTTTTCAAAATTGAGTTTTGCAAAATCTTCTACTCTCGAATGTATAGCGTCGACGTTTTTTAAAGAAAGCATTGGGATAATATTGTTGATAAAACTTATTTTCTTATTGACGCTGTCTACCAAAGTAAATTTAATACCAGGATTTACAATAGCAAGCGGAATACTTGGAAAACCTGCTCCGCAACCTATATCGCATATTTTTGAATATTTCTGTATGAATTCGTTTCCCAAAAGACTGTCGATAAAATGTTTTGTTTGGACTTCTTTAATATCGGTGATAGAAGTAAGATTAAATTTATTGTTCCAATCTATAAGCGCGTCGAAATAGACGCCGAATTTATTGATTTTATCTTCTACGTCTGAGTAATTATTTTTTATTAAGAAATCTTTTAATATATCAAGTTCTTGCATTTTATATTTTGTTTTTAGATAGATATACCAATAATACGGTAATATCTGCCGGAGAAACTCCGCTTATTCTCGACGCTTGTCCAAGATTTAGAGGTTTGATTTTATCAAGTTTTTGCCTTGCTTCTATTCTCAAACCTTTGATGGAATTATAGTCCAAATCTTCGGGCAGTATTTTAGATTCGAGTTTGTTGACGTCGCCGATTATACTTTTTTGTTTAGACAAATAACCTTCGTATTTTATATCGGTCGCTACTTCTTCAAAACATCTTTTATCCAAATCTTTCAAGTCGTCGAAATGATCCAACATAGATTCGCAAGTAACGTTGGATCTCTTTAACATATCTCTATAAGATAGTCCGTTGTGAGGAATAGGCTCGCCTATTTCTTCAAAATAATCTTTGAATTCTTTCGGCGGAAGTATCTTTGTAAGCGAAGAATTTATTTGTTGGAAATTTTCTTGCTTTTGACAGAATTTTTGCCATCTCTCATCGTCAACAAGTCCTATTTCTCTGCCAATAGGAGTAAGACGTTTGTCTGCGTTTTCTTGCCTTAATAGCAGTCTGTGCTCCGCTCTCGCGGTCATCATTCTATAAGGTTCGTTCGTACCTTTGGTGACTAGATCGTCAATAAGTACGCCGATATAAGAGCTATCGCGAGTTAAGGTAAGCGGTTGTTTGTTTCTGAGATAAAGCGAAGCGTTTATACCTGCGACAAGACCTTGCGCAGCCGCTTCTTCATAGCCGCTGCTACCGTTTAACTGACCTGCCAAAAACAAACCGCCCACGTGCTTTACCATAAGATAAGGAGTAAGGCACAACGAGTCTATGCAGTCGTATTCTATGGCGTAAGCAAATCGCATTATCTTGACCTTTTCAAGACCGATTACTGATTTGTACATTTCCAGTTGGACGTCAAAAGGCAGTGAAGAACTCATTCCCTGCACGTACATTTCGTTTGTAAGACTGCTTTCGGGTTCTATAAATATTTGGTGTCTTTCTTTATCGGCAAATCTCATAATCTTGTCTTCGATAGAAGGACAGTATCTCGGTCCTATGCTGTGTATAGAGCCGTTGTATAGCGGAGATCTGTCTATATTCGCCATAATTATATCTTTGGTTTTTTGAGTGGTATAAGTGAGATAACACACCTCTTTGTTGGGTAAATACCCTTCTGTCATAAATGAAAACGGATAAATATCGTCGTCGCCTTTTTGGACTTGCATAACGTCGAAATTTATCGTATTTTTATCCACTCTTGCAGGAGTGCCCGTCTTAAACCGTCTAGTCGGTATATCAAGCGATATAAGGCTGTCGGTGAGTTTCGTCGCTCTTGAAAAACCGTTTGGACCGGTTTTTGTCACGTTATCGCCGATGATAATGTGCGCGTTGAGATAAACGCCCGTGCATACGACTATCGTATCGCAGAAAAATTCTTGATCAAGAGTTGTCTTTATTCCCCGCACTTTACCGTTTGAAGTGAGAATTTGAGCGACTTCGCCTTGTAGTATATCCAGATTTTCCTGCGTTTCCATTATATTTTTCATATAGTGGTGGTACAAAGTTTTGTCCGCTTGACCTCTCAAAGATTGGACGGCAGGACCTTTGCCCATATTAAGCATACGAATTTGAAGTAAGTTTTTGTCGGCAGATAAGCCCATTTGTCCGCCCAAAGCGTCTATTTCTCTGACTAAATGACCTTTTGCCGTACCGCCGATAGCAGGATTGCACGCCATAAAAGCAATAGCGTCCAAAGAAAGAGTGATAGCAAGAGTTTTATGCCCCAGTCTAGCCAAGGCAAGACTTGCTTCCACGCCTGCGTGTCCGCAACCTATGACTATAGCGTCGTAATTTTTTTGATAACTATCTAGCATACTTAACCCTTTTCGTACCGTTTATAGCCTACTATAAAATGCAATTATATTATAGTATGATTGACGTAAGATTACTTCAATAGATTTGGTACTCGTCGTAATTTTAGTAAAGCAAGATTAGACAGCATAATTTGAATTGGATTTTGTAAAATGTCGAGGTCAAGGCGTACTTTATGTACGTCGACCGAGCATTGTGCAAAAGGCAACCGAAGAATGCGTCTAGACGCGTTTTACTGAGGTTACGACGAGTATATTATAACATAGGCGATTTATTATTTGCAAATGCAACGCGCGCTATGATATAATTTTATTATGAAAACGGTAGCGACAATATCCACTCCGATAGGAAGAGGAGCAATAGCGATAGTGCGTATGAGCGGGGACAAAGCATTGGACATAGCTTCCCGTATTTTTTCTACTAAAAAACTCGACAGTTTTTTAAACGCCGAGCCTAATTATATGTACTACGGTAAGGTTGATTGCGGATCTTTTTCTGACAGCGCGCTTGCCGTATATTTCAAAGCGCCTCGCTCTTATACGGGCGAAGATCTTGTTGAGTTTCAATGTCACGGCGGTATAAGACTTGTCAACGAAATACTCAAAACGTGTATTAAAGAAGGTTGCGAGCCTGCCGATAAAGGCGAATTTACAAAAAGGGCTTTTCTCAACGGAAAAATCGCATTAAGCGACGCCGAAGGTATAATCGATATGATCAACAGCGAAAGTATCGCGTCGCTCAACGCAAGTTATAGGCTCTCCAACGGCGATATAGCCAAAAAGATAGCGGATTTGCAAGAAAGATTGCTTGATTGTATATCAGAACTTGAAGCAAGCTTAGACTACCCCGAAGAGATGGAAGAACAAGCTCGTTCCAATTCTCATCTGTCTATCAAATACTTGATTGACGAGTTGAATAAACTTTATTCTTCCTCTAAGGTCGGAGAATATATCAAACAAGGCATAAACGTAGCCATAGTCGGACAAGCCAACGTCGGCAAGTCTTCTCTACTCAACGCGCTTTTGGGCAGAGAAAGAGCGATAGTAACAGATATTGCAGGCACTACGAGAGATAGCTTGGAAGAGTACGTTGAAGTCAATGGAATTATGCTTAAACTAATTGATACGGCAGGCATAAGAGATACCGACGACGTCGTAGAATCGATTGGAGTCGAAAGAAGTATACAAGTCGCAAAAGGAAGCGATATTATATTGTTCGTTACCGAGGCGGGAAGAGAACTCAACGATTATGAAAAAGCTCTCATAGCGCAGTTTGACGAAAACAACAGACTTATGCTCGTGATAAATAAATCGGATATAGTAAAAGATGATCGCGACGGCGCGCATATCAGCGCAAAAAACCGTCAAGGTTTGGATGATTTGAAGAAATCTATCGTAGATACGTTTATTGATAAAAGCGTGGATACAAGCGGAAATATAATCACTAATCAACGCCACGCGCAAGCTGTCAAGACTTCTCTCGACGGCGTAAAAAACGCGCTGAATTCGCTTGATACAATGCCACTCGAATGTTCTTTGATAGATTTGAGAGAAGCCTACTTCGCTCTTGGTGAGATAACCGGCAATACCGCCGGCGAAGATATTATAGATAATATTTTTTCAAAGTTCTGTCTTGGCAAATAAAAATGGTAAATTTATTAAAATTAGGCAATTTATAACCTTAATTTTATATAAATACGCAATAAATCATAAATTTTTTAAGAAAATTTTATAATAGAAGTATATAAAAGTCTTGACTATATGTGTACCGTATGGTATGATTAACATATACTAAAACTAACAGGAAATCATTATTATGTTTAAAAGAAAAAGTAAAGAAGTAAACGAAAAACCTGTAAAGAAGAAAATCATAAGCACCAAACAATCTTGGTCTTGGAATTACGTTTGTAAGTATCTTGAAGGTATCGAAGAGTTTAACGACGTAATGGATGATGAGGAATTCGCGGATCTCTATTATAAGTTGTATGATTGCGCGTATGAAAAAATCCTTTTGCACGATGACGGCGATATTACAGAAATATACGTAGTGGTCGATCAAGAAGAGACCGGTTTTGATACAGAAAACTTCCAAAGAAGAAAATAATTTTATTAAATATCTTCAAAAAATTCTGTATAGCTAATATCAAAGAATTTAACCATCGCTTTGATAGCGTCTATTTTCGGCTCAGTGCATCCATTTTCCCAATTGGAAATTACTTTACCGGAATGCCCCAGAATTTTTCCTAACTCATCCTGTGTTAAGTTTACGCTCTTTCTTAAAGAGCGTATTTTATTGCCTAAAATAATCTTTATCATAAGTCCTCTTATATTTGATTTATAAAAATTCTTTTGTATTGTGATTATAATACAATTTAATTGAAATGAGGTGAGATTACCCATAATGGGTATTAAAATTTATTTGTTTTTTGATATTCAGAAATAACTTCGCTAGGAAGATCGTCAAAGCCTAAAAGTTCATTTGGAGTTTCGTCTAAATACAAACAGATTTCTAATAATAAAGTAAGGTCTGGTTCACATTCGCCGTTTACCCAACGGCTGACAGTTTGTTGAGTTGTTCCCAAATAGTTGGCGAGTTCTTGTTGAGTAATTTTGTGAACAGCCAATGCAGTACGTAAGTTTTCGGAGAAATTTAATATTTTCATATAATTTTAATTTGATGATATGCAAAGTATTTCATTCGCATCTAAATCGAGTATTGAGCAGAGTTTGGCGAATGTATCAAGCGCAGGCATAGCGCGTCCCGAAAGATATTGTCCTATCGTCGCTTGACTAATTCCTACTTGCTTAGCCAACTCTGTTTGAGTTAGTCCGCTTAGCTTTATAGCATTTATTAAATTTATTCTTATATCTTCAAGTGTAATCATTTTCTCTCTATAAAGTTTCTCGATACTTTGATATGACTTCGCTAGGAAGATTGTCAAAGCCTAAAAGTTCGTTGGGAGTTTCGTCCAAGTACAAACATATTTCTATTAACATAGAAAGTTCAGGTTCACATTCACCATTTACCCAACGACTGACGGTAGCTTGTGTTGTGCCTAAATAGTCAGCAAGTTTTTGTTGTGAAATTTCATTGTTAGACAGTGAAAAACGTAAGTTTTCAGGAAATTTTGAAAGACTCATACAAGTATTCCCCATCCTTGTAAAAAAGTAGATCAATCTTCAAAAAATTCGTCATAAGTAATTTCAAAAAAATTAACGATGGCTTTGATAGCAACTATTTTAGGTTCAGTACAACCGTTTTCCCAGTCAGAAATAGTTCTTGCAGAATAACCTAAGACTTTTCCTAGTTCTGCCTGAGTAAGATTTTTACTTTTTCTCAAAGATCGAATTAATTTACATATACTATCATTTTTACTCATATAAACAATATTAGCGGTAATTCCGCCAATTTAGTTGACATAGCGGAAATACCGCTATATAATATAAGCAAATAATAGCATTAGTATTCGCGTCTGCCAGTCAAAATATCTAGGTCTTCGTTGAAATAATCGGCAATTTTGCAAAGATTTTCGAGTCCTATTTCTCTTTTGCAGTGCAAATACCTGCTTAATGTAGCTTGTTTGAGACCTATCTTTTTGGCAACAGATGAAATGCTCTCATCACCTATGAGTTCTTTTAATCTTTCGGCAAATTGTTTAGTGTACATAAGCATATTTTTCCCTTTATATAAATTTTCACACCAAACGGTATAAAATTGTTGACATATACCAAACGGTATGTTAAAATATACTTAGCAAGCAAGAGTATGTTCTCATTTTTTTTCCGAGAACATGGGGCGGCGCGAACGACTATGTTGTTCGCGTCGTTTCTCTTTGTAAAGTATTTTGAGAAAAAACGCGCTTAATTAGATTATACGAAAAATAGCAAGCTTTACGCTTGCTATTTTGAAATTTGTCTATTGTAGATCATTTTTTGAATTCCACTCAATAAATATATCGAATTTCCTTCTTAATTAAATTTTAAGTTGTGTACCTATATAAAAGTACTAATTAAAAGAACTTTTTCATATCCCCGCCGTAAGATTTCATTCTCGTTACGCCGGTCTTATTGAAATTGCGATTTTCTTGCGGTCTTGTCTGCGCCGATTGAGTCGAAGTTGTCGATCTTGGTTTTGAAGAACGGTCGCGATCGTTGCCTCTTCTGTCGTTTCTTCTATCGCCTCTGTCTTTGTTGAAAGACGGTTTTTTAGGCACGATAACGACGTATCTGTTGGGATCGTCTCCGTGACTTTCCGTAGTGACGAATCTATCGTCGTGCAAAGCTGAATGGATGATTCTTCTTTCAAACGGGTTCATAGGTTCTAAAGCTTCCGATTTATGCGTTTTCGCTACTCGGAAAGCGATTTTCTTTGCAAGCTTAGAAAGCGTTGCAATTCTCTTTTCGCGGTAGTTTTCGCCGTCTATGACAAGTCTTTTGCCAAGCGGATTGTCTTTGTTTACGATCAAAAGCGACAAGTATTGCAGGCAGTCGAGCACGTCGCCTCTATAACCTATCAATACGCCTGTGTCGTCGCCGGAAAGAGAAACGTAAAACGCGTCTTCTTTCTCCTCTACGTCTGCGCAACAGTTTATATTCATTCTCTCGATAATACCGTTGATAAAGTCGTATACGAGCGTTGCCCCGCTTACTTTTTGAGTAACGCGCACGGTGATCTTTTTGCGGATAAGTCCGGTTTCTTTGATCTTTACCGCATCTACTTGATTTTCTTCAAGACCTAATGCGTCCAAAGCTTGTTTGAGAGCCTCGGCGTAGCTGTTTGCAGTGATTTCTATACTTTTCATATATGTCTCCTCAAAGGCGAAAAATACGCCTTTTGTGTAATAATCGCGTGTTTATCTTTTCTTTTTATTGTTGACTTTTTTAGGCGTTTGCGGTTGCGTAGCAAAAGTCGTAGTTATGATTGGTTGTTGCGCTTTTTTCGCATCTTGTTTTCTTGTGATAAGATTGAATATGAGCGTCACGATCGTCATAAAGAGATTGCTTGTAAAATAATAGATAGCGAATGCGGCGCTGTATACGATAGCGAAGAAGCCCAATACGAGCGGCATCATATATACCATTATTTTGTTCATCATCTTTTGTTGCTTTTGTTGAGCTTCGTCCCCCGTCGTCATAGGCTGCATAGGTTGAAGTTTTTGTTGAAGCATCGTTGAGAAGAAACTCGTCAATATCGACAGGATAGGCAATACGAAATATCCGTTCCAACGTCCCATATCAAAGAATTTCGTCTTGTTGTAAGCTGCAATTATCGGGTTCATAAGTTCGTTGTAAGAAGTACCCGGTACGTCCGGTATCGTAGCCGCTATACCGCCGAAACCTGTGGAAATAAAGTTGTTGTAGTTGGGAATTACGTTTGCAAACGTATCAGACATAAATACGTTTTTGACCCAAAGCCAACTTTGCGGTTGATATCCTGCTACCAAAGCGGCATTCAATTCCTCTATAAGACCTGCGTCTTGCAACAACGAATAAGACGGTACTACGGCAAGTTGTCCGGCTTCGTTAAGGATCGTCTTGCCCGTTGCTTCGCTTATAGTTTGCGCATGGTCAATGAAAAATTGCACGTAGACGTTGTTGTAAAGATCGCTCACGATCTTTTCGTTGGCGGAAATGATATATTCTCTAAATCCTTGGAATATCAATGCGAATATCACCAACGTGAAAATCATAGGCAAGCAGGAAGCGAACATATTGATATGCGCGGATTTTTGCAATTCGTATTGCTTTTGGCGCAATATGTCGGGTCTGTTTGCATATTGTTTTTGAAGTTTTTCCATTTGGGGACGAAGAACGTCCATTTTGGCTTTCTGCTTGCGCATACTTATCTTTTGCCAAATATCAAACGGCGTGAGTAAAAGTCTGAGCAAGAGCGTAAAGACTACTACCGTCCAACCAAAGTTGCCGATACCGCTATTCATCCAATCAAGCAGGCTTATGATAGGTTTCCAAATAGAACTTACCGCAGCCAGCATATTCAAATTCATAATAGCCATTTTGCGTTTCCTTTATAATCGTCTTTGACGGGATCAAAACCGCCTTTTGAAAAGGGATTGCATCTCAATATTCTTAGCGTACCCATGGCGCTGCCTCGCAAATAACCGTATTTCTTCACAGCTTGTCCCATATATGCGGAACAACTAGGCGTGAATTTGCATCTGTGCGGCATTATCGGATTGATAAACCTCTTATAATATTGAATAAAAATATTTCCGCTTTTCATTTCCATATCCTCGCATATTATTAGCGATCTTTTGTGGATAAGTATTTATTCTATCGTATCTTTGATGAAATACGTCTTGTATTCTATCTTATGTATTTTTCCAATAAGCGGTTTTGCTTTTAGTATTTCCGCTAAATCAAAATATTAAGTCCTTAACGCCGATTTAAAAATTTTGCAACGATAAAAACTTTTCGTTGAGCGAAAGTCGCGCGCCTACTCCTCTATCTATCGGTTTTGTCAATTTGCCCGCTTTTGACAATATTGAAGCCATAGAATCGGCAAGTTGCGAAAACGTAGAGTTTGCGCACTCCGTCCTTGCAATTATTATATAATTGCAGTTATCTTCAAGATAAGGAATCAAAGCGCGGAAGATCTCTCTCAAACGTCGTCTGACTTTGTTTCTCACGACGGCTTTTCCGACTTTCTTACTTACGATAAAACCCACTTTGAGGGGGTATTTCGATTGCGCATGAACAAGTACAAGCCTTTTGTTGGCAGAAGAAATTCCCTTCTTATGCAGATAGTTAAATACCCTGCTGCTTTTGAGCCTGTACTTTTTCTGCATAGTCCGATTAAGCGGTCAGTTGCTTTCTGCCCTTGTTGCGACGTCTTTTGATAACGTTTCTGCCGTTTTTGCTGCGCATTCTCTCACGGAAACCGTGAACCTTTGATCTTTGTCTTTTTTTAGGTTGATAAGTCTGTTTCATTTTTTATCCTCTCTTTTATATATAAATAAAATTATGCTCTATCAGTATAAATAAAAAAAAGCCTAGTGTCAAGTATTTTTCAGTTGTTCGAAGAAAGGCAGGTTAAGAACGACAACGTTTCATTTCGCGATCGTCAATTCGGTTTGACTCCAAAGTATTGACAAAAGCCTTTGCTTTGCGTAAAATAGTATTAGAGTCAAGGTTGTATAAGCCCTGCGGGAATTGTACCTGCATATCCCTGTACAGCTTTTGGCTTTTTTCTTTGCCCATTGATATAACAGATTGTAATGCGAGAACTATTTGATTTGCAAAAAGACTGCCGGATAGAAAATGGCAAAAATCGCGGCATCCATTCCGATCCAATATTATTGCATATCGTCTACGACAATATGTAATTCGATACCGTTTAGCCAAATTTTGGCTAAACAATACTTTTAATCTAAAAATATCCTGACAACAAGCCAAATCAGAGCAATACACGACCTAAAAACTGCTTAAATTATGATCATACCTCTATACAAGTGAAGCGCATCAAATTACATTATACTTATCAATACTTCATCGAATTATGGCGGATTATAACAAACTGCTTAGCAATCGACTCCCGACTATACAACACCGCCAATACACTAACGCTACAATGATAGCAAAATAGCCGATGGACATACTTGCCTCGTTTTTACAGTGTTCTTCAAGTTCCAAACAGTATAAATGGCAATGTTTCATGTGAAACGCGTCGGCAATTCCCATAAGCTATCAGTTGGTGAATCAATGGAAATGATGTCACACAAGCGTATAAGCGTTGTCAATGCAGAAAGATATTTTGTCTGACGTGTTGATGCGTAGTTTACGCGTATAGCTGTAGACTTCTATCAAGATCTATCTCGCTTGGATTTTTGACTAGCTTTGATTACTTGAAGTTGACGATGACGCTCTAATGAAGATATTTGAAGAATTACGATCAATCAGTAGGTAGAGCTGGTAAGCGTTCGGGAGCAACGTCGCAGTTGCGTTTCAACTTTTTTCTTGCTCTTTCAATATTTCAATTGCTTTTTGCGTGCGATATTTACCGTCTAGCTGCTATAAAGCGGTTGCGGGTCGTAGGCAAAAATGCAAACGTTCCCGCATTCGTGAAATAAATTATTTAATAGTTGCTACTTATGTCTACTACAATGGTAGAGATAGATGACTAATCTTATTAATGTAGATTGTTTTATTTTGACATAATATCAAATCGTATGCTAAGCAATTAGATTTTTGCTTGCGATTTGTCATTGTCGGATACAAATATATCTGCATTAGATTAATGATCGTTGCTTGTATTTTTCTATTAATAAATATTTCATTTTTTACTCTATGTGTCGATTATTTGAGTGATTTAGCTTTAATTCTGCTATTGATGGCGTTTATTTAAAGGCTCATATACGGATATTTAAAAGCGCATATACGGACGTACTTTTTGCGCCAATTTGCTTATTTTGGTGACACTATTTACGTTATCTATTGCTATTGTATATTGAATTCCTTGCGCTATATAACGAACGTTTAGTGAGTACAAAACTTTACTAATTACTATATTGCTCCACAATTATTGTTCCAATAATAAGTCAAATGCTCCTTATTAATTATTATTGAATTAGCTTATGCGTAGATGCCGATCTAGATTGTTTGCGTTCGCGCTTTGCCTGCAATCGCTATTACAAGTATCAATATAATTAAGTATATCATTATTGTGGATAACTTTTTGCCGGTCAAATTACTTACAGACATAAGCGCGCCAAAAAGATTGTTTCATGTGGAACATTGAGTAATAATATTGCTCTATCGCAATAAAAATTCCGGTGGAAAAGTGGATAAATGGATTTTATTCTCCGCAGCAGCCGTATTTTGCTTGATAAGCGAGTTGAAAGCGATTTTGCGATTTATCTTCGTGTTGGTAACGTTGATCGCGCGTTTTTAATCTCTAAAAATACTAAAATAACCATTGGATATAATGTGTAGTTATGTTGTTATAAATTGGAAGATAATACTTGAATTGTTATATTGACGGAGCGTTATCGCGTATGCATGAAGTTTGTCAGCGCATTATGTTCAGTGTGTTTATTGTTTTCATTGCGACGTATTGTCATTGAGTGTCGCGCGATTGCCCAATAATCTGCAATGCCCCATTTGTCATTGTTTGATCAAACTTAGTTTTTCAAGATGCGCGATAAATTGTTGACGATTGCGGAGTTGCCGTGATAAAGTGTATTGGATCAAGTTTGTTAATTTGATATTTGTGGCAAAAGTTGTGAAATAATTTTTCATAAGCTGATATTTGACAAATTTTGTTTGCATATACCCTGTTTCACGGCTTATTTATGATGTTCCTTGGTGAAACCCAAAATTGTTTCTTGTGAAACATTTTTCAGAATAATATATTCTAAAATCGCCAATTCTAGAATATATTCTTCTATAATCGACCTATTTTAACGCACTTTTTTCTTATAAGAATTGTCTAATTCCCCCCATCCTACTGATTTATTTTGAAATGTTTCACAATTTTTGTGAAACATTTTCGGGTGTGTTTTTGCAATGTTTTTTAGCGTATTTTTGCCTATTTTTAGCCATAAATTTGCTTAAAATGGGTGAAAATGAGGCTTTTTTCTTGAACCTGTTCAATATTTTCAGTTTATTGTCACTGTTTTTCCACACTGTATTGTTTGAGCGATTAATTTTTCTGCGTTCACTCCTCTGCTTAGCCGATAAATCAATTTTCAGTAAATTTAACCGGTAAATTGGTCTTAAATTTGCGTTTAAGCGTATTATTTATTGATTTATAGGACAAAATATTGATAAAAGACGCGTATTTTGCGCGTTTTAGTAGATTGGAGGTAATTATGCCAAAATGTATTGTTTGTAACAAGAGGATCGAATACGAAAACGCTTACGTTTGCGATAAGTGTAAAAGTTGCACCTGCGCCGAATGTATTATTAGGTACGGAAAGGATTGCGACTGCGGCGGAAGACTTCATCACGTCAATTAAATAAAATTACGCTCTCTTTTTGAATTATACCCATATCGTGTCAGACTTTGGGGTATCTTTTCTTTTTTGAGAGCGTTATTTTTTTATTTTTTGAGCCAATTTGCTTTTACTGATCTTTTGTTTCCATACCGCGCATTTTTCGGTTATAACGTTTTTCTTTTTCCTAATAGGTATATATATTATGATAGCAGCGACTATCGTCGTAAATATTGCTATTGAGAAGTGATAGATATGCAGGTTATATTGGAATTTTACGCCGACGCATAGAAAAAAGCATATTCCATAGACAAGAGCGTACAGGATCTGTGAAATATGTCGATAGATCCTACTCTTTATCATGAATGCGCAGAAAAACCAATTCAGCATATAGATTACGCCAAATGAAATGCCCAACAACGAAAAAACCAGCAGAGCGTATGGTTGAGTAAGAGATTGCGACAAGATCATTTGAATATTCTCTTGAAGAACGGGACTTTTTGATGTCCTTTTACGTATTTGAGAGTGAGAAGACTGCCGGAAACTGTGCAAACGTATCGCGCCGTATCAAGACTGACAACGTTTAGTTTTTCGCCCGTAATGATAAGCGTTTTTTCTCCAAGCGCGGCAATTATTTGCTTGTCGTCGCTTTCTATCATATTTGTAATGCCGTTTATCACTATGCTGCTGTCAAAATCTATAGTAACGGATTTTTGCGGTTTTGTTGTTACGGCAGATGTTATTTGGCTCATTTTTCACCTTAAATTTATTGATTTCGCTGCGCAATTAAATCAAAATTTCGTTCCCGATAGCATATCGTTTGAATGCTATTTTTGGTATCCATAGCGCGTTGCGATAGTATATTATATTTGCGTGTCAGACGAATATGCAAATTTTATGTCAAAATTTATCAACTTTGATAGTCAATGGATTTGTTAAAGCCTGCGTTTGATAAAATCTTTTCGTATAAGTTGACGAACAAACCGATTTTTGATAATATATTACTTGCTAATAAATTATGCGGATATGGCGGAATTGGCAGACGCGTAAGATTCAGGTTCTTATGGTCGAAAGGCTGTGCAGGTTCAAGTCCTGTTATCCGCACCAAGTGTAATGGTCTAAAAGTCTTTTGACGTTTAGACCTTTTTTCATAATAAGGCAATTGACTCTAGACTTGTTTTGCGGTAAGATATAATATAAACAGTAATTTAACGTAAAGTTTTAGGTGGCTTAAATTCAATGAGTGAAAAAGAATTATATTCTCATCTTGGTGAGCTTACAAAAGACAAAGAGCAATGGAAAGAAAATATTACCTTTGTTGCTTCTTTGTTAAAAGAACAATCCATAAAAATAATAGGAAAATCTCTTTGGCTACTTGGTGAAATGGGAATGTTATATCCCGAAGAAATTAGTCCGTTTGTAGAGCAAATTGCCGCTTTCTTGAAGTCAAATGATGAACTACTAAAAGAACGCGCCTTAAATGCTTTGGGACGAATCGGACGAACAGATTACGAATTGATTAAACCTTATCGGGACGAAATGTTCTTATTAGCAACTGACGATAGTCCAAGTGTGCGTTTAAGTTTTATATGGGCGTCAGAAAACATAGCGACTAATACGCCCGAAGCCTATGAGCATTTTATTCCTATATTTGAAAAATTACTTGACGATAAGAATGTTCGCGTCAGAATAGAAGCACCCGAAATGTTTCGAGTATTAGGCAAGCGTAAACCGAATTTTGTTCGCCATTGTTTAAATAAATTAAAATTATTATCAGAAGAAGATGATGACAGAATTGTACGTATTCACGCCAAAGGCGCAATAAAAGCAATAACCCAATCAAAATAAGTTTATCGAAAGTAACGATAAATTTCAATTTATCGTATATCGAAAAAATGAAACTAGGCTAATTATGTTTATGATAGATTTTGTATTACACACCTAACAAAACGATAGATTTCATAGTATACACACAAGTGTAATGGTCTAAAAGTCTTCTGACGTTTAGACCTTTTTTCATAATAAAGAAAATATTGATTTTAAACTTGTTTTGCGGTAAGATATAATATAAACAGTAATTTAGCGGAGAATATTATGAAAATTGGAGAAGTAAGTTTATTGACGAACGATGTCAAGCGAATGGCAGATTTCTATAAATTTCTGCTCGGTGTGGATAACGGAAGTGATGATACTGCGCATCAGTTTATTCTTTCGGAGGAAACGACTTTGACCGTCTATAATGACGGAATAGAAAAAAAATTCGGAAATCAAACTATGAGCCTTGCATTCACTGTAGAGGATATTTACGCAGAGTATGAGCGTCTTTCTGCGGCAGGTGTGAAGTTTATTGAAAAGCCGACTGTTCGTCCGTGGGGTGCAATTAATATGAGTTTTTATGACCCTGACGGAAACGCTGTCTATATGCGGCAGGTTAAATGATAAATTTCAATTTATCGTATATCGAAAAAATGAAACTAGGCTAATTATGTTTATGATAGATTTTGTATTACACACCTATAATTAATGTACGATTTCGTAGCTTACACACAGTAACGATAGAGTTTGAACCCTCTGCGTTAAACCAGTAATAGCTTTGTCAATGACGGCAAGGCTATTATTAATTAAATTGATTTTTTTAAGCGTAACGGTATTTATTTTTTAGGCTATATTTGCTCAATTTTACGCTATATATGAAAGGTGTTCAATTAGTTATTTTTTTATTGCTTTGCGATTGTAAATAAATTATTTAAAAAATGCAAAGTTTACTTGCTATTTATTATCTTGTATGATATACTGAAAATGTAAAGTAAACTTTGCGTAATAAAAGGAGAAAAGTCAATGCAAACATCAATTAAGGATCTAAGAAAAAAGTATAATTTGTCGCAATTAGATTTGGCGAGAATAGTCGGCACGACTAGGCAAACCATTACTTCGATTGAAACAGGGAAATATTATGCTTCTTTGACGTTAGCGTATAAAATAGCAAGCTATTTTGATCTAACGATAGAAGAAGTTTTTGATTTCTCAGGTTACGAATGTTTGGAAAAAGTATCAAAATAGTAACATAAGCACTGAGGGATTTTCTATTTGGAAGACTTATTTTGAGTCAGTTTATGCCACGGTTTTAAACGTGGCGTAGAGCATACAGTGATCAGAACAGTCACTGTTGAATATGTTGGAATTTTGAAGCTGAAGACGATCGGAATAAATGATATTGTCTATAGCCAAGAACTCAACGTCGTTTCCTTTGTAAGTATCAAATTTGTTCTCACTGTTGTTTACGGTTAGATAACCGTTTTTAGTTAGGATTTCAAACTCTTCGAAAGATAGGACGTTGAAGTCTCCTGTCACAATTTTGTATGGACAAGGATCGTTTTGAAGAAGTTCCAAAATATAATTTATCTGTGTTTCTCGCAAGCTTTTGCCGTCTGCCATTTTGACGTTTTCATACGATAGGTGAGTAGTATAAAAAGCGACTTGAACGTCGTCTACTGTAATGAGAGATCGCATAATGATGCGTTTTTCAACGCTACTTTTTTCATAATTATATGGATAAGGCAACTTAAAAGAGTGTGTTCTTAAAAATGGAGTTTTGGATACCGTAGCTATTCCGTAGGTGTCGCCGTAGTTTTTTAACATAACGGGGAAGTAGGAAACGTTATTTAAACTTCCTTCCCTGAAAATTTCTAAAAAGTCAGTTTTTCCGCTTCTTTTGGATAGATTATCAACTTCTTGAAGTCCAGCAATATCCGCTCCTACGTCAATAAGGTTTTTATTGATCTCTTTTACAGATTCGATAGTTGCTTCGCCGCCTTGAATATTGTATGTAGCTACCGTAAAATTGATTTCTTTATATTCACTTATTACAATACCGTCGCCCATATCATAAGGCTCGTTCGGGGTAATTGCCTCGCCCGCGCAGGAAACTAGTGTAAAACATATTATAATTAAAATAATTGCGCTAATGACTTTTTTCATAATTATAGCAATTATATCATGGCTTTGTCTATAAGTCAATTTGCGGGATAACAAGTGTGATAGGGGCGATCAGAGGCTATTTTTATAATCCGTACCCCACTCGGACATAGCGTCGAGAATAGGTTTTAAGGTTTTTCCAAGGTTTGAAAGGGAATATTCTACGCGCGGTGGCACCTCGGCAAATACTTCTCTTATGATAAGTCCGTCCTTTTCCAAAGCGCGAAGATCGTCTGTCAAGACTTTTTTACTTATGCCAGAGATAGATTTCAAAAAATCAGTAAAACGTTGTTTTTCGCTGTAAACCAAATTTCGTATAATAAGCAGCTTCCATTTGTTGCCTATTAATTGCACGGTCGTAGCGACGGGGCATTCGGGTAATTCTTCTCTTGTCAGCATAGCTGTCTCTCCATTTTTATATCGTAATAAATATATCAATGTTAAAAGAAATTGTCAATGGTTCAAAAAAGAAACTTTGTAACAAATCTATTATTAGATAATAGAAAAGTAACGTTCTTGTAATCCTTTTTTGGCTTTGTTATACTTTGTGCGTAATCAATGAGATTATAGAAATGATTTAAAATTTTCGGAGGTTTTTATTATGAACAATTTCAAGAAGATTAGCGTTGCAGAAGACGCGCGTACTGAGCTTCACGACAGACTGGATCTAACCGGAGCGGAAGTGAGTATCAACATATTGCCGGCGGGAGCAAGCGTGCCGTTCATTCATTCGCATAAGCAGAATGAAGAAATCTATGCGATTATTGAAGGTGAGGGGGCGGCGATAATAGACGGCGAAACCATTTCCTTAAAAGCGGGAGACTGGATACGTATTTCTCCGTCGGCAAAAAGGCAGTTCTTCGCTTCGGAGAAAAAGGCTTTGAAGTATATTTGCATACAAGTGAAAGAAAACTCCTTGGAAGGATATACGATGACTGACGCTGTCGTTTGATCGATCTGAACAAATGTCCAACGATCTTATAAAATAGCGATAAACGCACTTAAATTATAATGGTTAAGACATATCAAAGTCAGATCCGACCGTCTGGAATTATATTCCGTCGGTCGATTTTGTTAATATTATATTTATGTAGTTTTAATTTTGCGTTTGTTTAGTCGAGAAATTATGAAAAACATATAAAAAATTGAAATCTGTAAATAATTCCAGAGAGAAAATACCGTCGTTTTATTTGCGTGCTATTATTTAAAAGTTATGCGGAAGTAATTGATTTTCTCGCACCAATAAAGTATAATAATAAAAACAAATTACATATACATTGTATTTGGGCAACGCATTTTATTAAAGAATCGCCGTATAATGTTCGTAGGCATTGGACTCGACATGGTAAGACGATGGTTATAATATTGATGGAGATCCGTACTGAAAAATATGTGCGGATTGGCGAAGCTCACTCTAATTATATTTGCAAACTGTTAAATAAAAGAATTTATTAAATGAATAGGAGTAATTATCTCAAAATAGGTTGGTTATGGCATTTACGAAAGAAAATAAGTTTACACCTTTTAATAAAAAAATATGGTTATCAACGCCGACAATGCACGGCGATGAACTCGTTTGGATGCGAGATGCTTTCGATAAAAATTGGATGTCGACGATAGGAGAAAATATCAACGAAATTGAAAGCGAAATCGCGACTAAAATAGGTTGCAAATATGCGGTAGCTTTGTCTTCTGGCACATCGTCTTTGCACCTAGCAATTAAGCTTGCCGGAGTTGGACAGGGTGATAGGGTATTCTGTAGTGATATGACTTTTTCTGCGACAGTTAATCCTATTTTATACGAAGGAGGGATTCCAATTTTTATTGATACTGAACGAGATACTTGGAATATGGATCCAAATGCCCTTGAAAAAGCGTTTTGTCTTTATCCTGACGTCAAGCATATCGTTGTGGCTAATCTTTATGGCACACCATGCAAAATGGAAGAGATACGTAAGATTGCAAATAAGCATAATGCAACCATTATTGAGGATGCTGCGGAATCTCTTGGCGCGACGTATAAAGGTAAGCAAACAGGAATTTTGGGCGATATAGGTATTATCAGTTTCAATGGCAATAAAATAATTACAGGATCTTCAGGCGGTATGTTACTAACGAACGATATTGAGCGAGCTAACAAAGCGCGTAAATGGTCGACTCAAAGCAGAGACAATGCGCCTTGGTACCAGCATGAGGAAATAGGCTATAATTATCGTATGAGCAACGTTATCGCAGGAGTGGTTAGGGGACAGCTTCCTTATTTAGAGGATCATATCGCCAAGAAGAAGGAAATATACGAAAGGTACAAAGAAGGCTTTAAAGGATTGCCAGTGTCGATGAATCCGTATGACAACGTAAATTCTAATCCAAATTTTTGGCTATCATGTTTACTTATTGATGAAAATGCTATGTGTAAGCAGGTGCGAAGTGATCAGGACTATTGTTATATCAAAGAAAAAGGAAAAACATGTCCCAGCGAAATATTGGAGACTCTTGCAAAATACAATGCAGAAGGCAGACCAATTTGGAAGCCGATGCATATGCAACCGATTTTTAGAATGAATGGATTTGTAACCTGCGAGGGCTATGGTAGAGGTAGAACTAACGCCTATATAGAGGGCAATGGATTAGATGTTGGAATGGATATTTTCAATCGCGGACTATGTTTGCCAAGCGACAATAAAATGACTGAAAAAGACCAGCAGGTAATAATAGAAATAATTAGGGCTTGTTTTGATTAAAAGTTTGGGGCATTTGTAAAAATGATAAATACATGGTGGGGAATAACAATAATTTGCATTTTATGCGTAGTAGGTTGGTTAGTGCTTTCCGCCATTTTTTACAAACGCTTTTTTAAACGTTTTTATGATATTATTTTAAGTTTTTTTGCAATAGTGATTCTTTCTCCTTTGATTTTAATTTTGCTTATAGTGGGCTCAATAGCAATGAAAGGCAACCCGATTTTTGTTCAAGAGCGGCCGGGAAAAATCAATAAGAAGACGGGAAAAGAAAAGGTATTTAAGTTGTTGAAACTTCGTACTATGACAAACGAGAAAGATGAAGCAGGCAATTTGTTGCCGGATGAAAAACGCTTAAATAAATATGGTTTATGGTTAAGAAAAAGTTCGTGTGACGAGTTGATGTCGTTATTTAATATTTTTAAAGGGGATATATCAATAGTAGGTCCTCGTCCGCA
Source organism: uncultured Clostridia bacterium (assembly GCA_947174325.1). Classification (GTDB taxonomy): domain Bacteria; phylum Bacillota; class Clostridia; order Christensenellales; family UBA3700; genus RACS-045. The sequence continues at coordinate 1,889 of CAMWIL010000017.1, read as the reverse complement.
ATTAGTTAAAGACTTGTTGTTTATGGACGACGATATACGAAAACGCCACACAGTAAGACCAGGTTTAACAGGGTTAGCTCAAGTAAACGGAAGAAACAATATTGGATGGGATGAAAAGTTTTCTTATGATTTGAATTATATAGAAAAGATTTCATTATTTGGCGATATTAAAATTATTTTAATGACCGTGATTAAAGTTTTTAAGAGAAGCGATATTAACAGAGAAGGCACAGCGTCTGATTTGGACTATGGAGATTGGTTGCTGTTAGAAAATAAAATAGGACAAGACGAATACGATCAAATAATGCATTCGAAAGTAAAAGATTCTGATAACGAACAAAATAATACTGCGCCGGAAGAAACCGAAGAATTAATATAGGGTTATGGCGCACTACCGTTTATTGATTGGACTATGTTAAATTAGTATGATGACAGTCACAAGATTTTATTATGAAGAGACAAACTCCATAATAACGTTGTTTGAGAACTTAAAAGAGGAAAATAAATGATAGATATTGCACAAAGAAAGGAGTTTTCTGTTTTATTATCGGTTTATATTAAAGAAACTCCCGAATTTTTTGAAAGAAGTTTGGAAAGCATCTACAACCAAACAGTTAAAGCGAATGAATGGGTTATAGTCAAGGACGGTGAAATTTCGGCAGATTTGCAAAGTGTTATTGATAAGTATAAAGAATATGAGGATGTTAAAATAAAAGAAGTGCAGTTGAATGAAAACAAAGGGCTTGGAGTTGCTCTTTCAATGGGAGTTCCTGAATGTAGTTATGATCTAATTGCAAGAATGGATACTGATGATATCGCATTACCTGATAGATTCGAAAAACAACTCGCCGAATTTGAAAAAAATACGGCTTTGGACATATGCGGAGGACAAATCACAGAATTTGAAACAGATGAGAACGTTCCTATTGCCGAACGTAAAGTTCCGTTGTCACATGATGAAATAGTCGCTTTTCAAAAAAAGAGAACTGCCTTTAACCATATGACTGTAATGTTTAGAAAAGATAAGGTGTTGGAGTCCGGAAATTATAAAAATATGCCCTATATGGAAGATGATATGCTATGGGTAGATATGATTCTGCATGGCGCTATATGCATTAACATAGACGATACTCTTTGTTTAGTCAGAACAAATAGGGACATGATATCCCGTAGAGGCGGATTAAAGTATTATAAATGTTACAAAAACGAGAAAAAGGCAGTATTAAAGACCGGTTTTATATCGCGTAAACAGTATATAATCGTTACTTTAATTCAGTTTTGCGTATGCATAATGCCAAAATGTTTGAGAAAATTTGTGTTTTTCCATCTTTTGCATAAAAAACGTTAGTTTTTAACTATCTTGTGGATATTATAAATCTAATTTGGGATTAAAAGAAATGAAAGTAATAATTATCAGTCATAACGTATTATCATCTTATCAAAACATGGGGAAATCCATGTCGGCGTTGTTCTCTGCATTTTCAAATGATGAGATGTGTCAACTCTATATTTATCCAACGTTACCGGAATTGGATATTTGTTCTTCTTATTACAGAATAACTGATAAAGACGTTTTGAAAAGTTACTATAAATTTCATGTTGACGGCAGGGAGTTTTCTCGATCTGAAGTTAGCGAAGAAAATCGAAGTATGTTTGAAAACAAAAAAGACGAAGAAGTTTATAGAAATAGAAAAAATCACTCAGCTTTTAGGATCTTGGCGCGCGATTTGATGTGGAGATATTCCCATTGGTTTAACAGAGATTTGAAAGAATGGTTGATAAGAGAAAAACCGACTTGTATTTTTATAGCGCCCGGTCAATCCAAATTCATTTACAATATTGCTTTGAAAATATCAAAAAAATTCAATCTTCCTATTATTACGTATATA
>CAMWIL010000016.1 GCA_947174325.1 uncultured Clostridia bacterium | reverse complement strand
AAAACTATGAGCAAATAATTACAAAACACACTTAGCCGCTTCAAAGTCCGCGTTCTGGTCATTTCATTGATTTATTTTCAATATGTTTTATTCTTCAAAATTTATTAGTTTTACACGATTAGCAAAATATTGCTAAACGTAAATGAAAACGAGTTTCTTATACTTTGCTAGCATTGATAGCAAGGAATATTATTTACTTAGATTGCCGTCAACTTGAGGGGAAGATGTCACGAAGAGGCAGAAGGGATGTCCATCCAACTTTTCACTATTCACTTTTCACTCTTAACTATTTATTGGTGGAATATGGCTTATAAGTGTATTTTGCAATTATTTTAGCCATATTTTTTAGCGACACATAAAGAGAAGTCGCAAATTAACTAACCCAAAAACTATGAGCAAATAATTACAAAAACATTTAGCAGCCACAAAAGTCCGTTTTCTTTTTATAATGTTATTATACGCATTTTCAATCTACTACTTGTCATCTTGCTGGCGATTATAGCAGAGTAATCATTATTTGAAAGACGATAAATGACAATGCTTTATTGCAGATGAATTTCTTTAAAGAGAATAAAATCCGGCGGAAAGTATGTGAACGTAAAAAAGCATACGACTATTACCGCGACACCTACAAGAGAGATGATATTAAGTAACGGGCGTTTTGGAGTGCCGAAAATTCTGTAAGCAACAAGGTAGGCGAGTATTATTGAAAATATAAAGATTGAGATATCCATTGGCAAGACTGATTTTCCAATAGCCGAGGTGTATGCGAAGAATGCCAAAGGTATCAATATTATTACAGTGAGCATAGCGCAGAAAGCCGCTTGCGCGAAATTGTTTGCGCCTTTGAGATAAATACTCCCGAAGAAGAAAATGATCATCATTGGAAATAAAGCGAGTTTTATGTGTTCCCATACGCTTTCATTCGTTGCGAATAACAATCCTGCGATAAAGTTGTTGCCCGACCATTTATAAACGAAATGGAACAAAGCTCCAAATACCGTTGTCAATATCACGCCAAGCGCGGTAAAAGTCTTTAAGTTTCTTGTCATAATTACCCCTATTGTATATAGTATTCGTAACTATCCAGCTTATTATTACCGTTTTGCGCGATTTATAATGGAAGAAAATTATATTAAAAAAATCTTACAATCTTTTTTCAAAAAAGTAGCATTATACGGTTGACAACAATTTTTATTGAACATATAATAGTATCAATATAATTGTTAGACGTCTAACAATTTGGGGGTATAAATGGAAAAGACCATAGGCTTTGAGGTCAGATCGATAAGCAATCAGATCAAGAGGTATTTGAATTCTCTTCCCGCTTTTCAGTCAAACGAGGTTAGGGGAATATACGGTTACGTAATGGGCTTTTTATACAAGAATTCGGATAGAGATATCTTTCAAAAGGATATTGAGGAAGAACTTTCCATACGCAGATCCAGCGTGACGAATTTATTGGGAAGAATGGAAAGTTGCGGGCTTATCGAAAGGCAGTCGGTCAGCGGAGACGCAAGACTTAAAAAAGTCGTGTTGACGGAGAAAGCTGTTCAAATGCAGGAGCAGATAGACAAAGAGATCAAGGGCGTTGAAGAGCGGTTGAGCAAAGGACTGACTGAGAGAGAAAAGGAAGAGCTTTTTAAATTGCTTGCCAAAGTCAGGAAGAACGTGGAAGAGTTCTCTCAAAAATAAAGGATAAAGGATAATAAATTTATATAGAAAAATATAGGTTGTAAAGAGGTGTTACAATGATCAAAAAATTAGCAAGGAGTATTAGGGAATACAAACGCTCGTCGATATTATCGCCGCTGTTCGTTACTTTTGAAGTAGCGTTGGAGTGTATAATACCGTGGTACATGGTAGTAATGCTTGAATCCATACAAAGCAATAATTCTATCAATAATATTCTTACGCACGGCTTGATATTGCTTTTGCTTGCAGGGTTTTCGCTTTTGTTCGGAATACTCTCTGGAGTATTTGCCGCGACCGCAGCTTCCGGCTTTGCGAAGAATTTGCGTAAAGATATGTATTATAGAATTCAGGGATTCGCGTTCTCGAATATAGATAAGTTTTCTGCGCCGTCTTTGGTTACGAGAATGACCACCGACGTCGCAAACGTGCAAATGTCGTATATGATGATCATAAGAGTTGCGGTAAGAGCTCCGATAATGCTTGTATTTTCATTGGTAATGGCATTTACTATCAACGTAAAAGTCGCTTGGATATTCTTGGTGACTGTGCCTGTATTGGCAATAGCGTTGTTGTGCATATTCAAGTTTGTCGATCCTATATTCAACAAGGTGTTTAAGAAATACGACGCAATGAACGAGTCTGTGCAGGAAAATATCAAGGGCATAAGAGTAGTCAAGTCATACGTCAGAGACGAGTACGAAAACAAAAAGTTTGCCGCGACCGCTCACAACGTAAGAAAAGATTTCTTAAAAGGCGAAAAATTGATAGCTTTGGCAGGACCAGTTATGCAGTTCAGTATGTGGTTTTCTATACTAATGATATGCTTCTTGGGCGCAAAGATAGGAGCGCAGGAGGGCAATCAGAATACTGCAAACGAAATTTCTTCTCTTATCGTATACGCTACGCAAATACTTTCTTCGCTTATGATGTTGAGTATGATAATGGTAATGATCTCGATTTCCAAGTCGTCGGCTAAGCGTATTGTCGAAGTGCTTGAAGAAGAAAGCGACTTGCACAATCCCGAAAAGCCTGTATATGAAGTGTTGAACGGCGACGTTACGTTTGAGGACGTTGACTTCAAGTATGACATAAAGGCGGAAAGACGCGCATTAAAAGGCGTCAACTTGAAAATCAAGTCGGGCGAAACAGTGGGAATAATAGGCGGAACGGGTAGCAGTAAGACGTCGCTCGTCAACCTGATCCCCAGATTGTATGACGCGACTAGCGGTCACGTCTACGTCGGCGGAAGAAACGTCAAGGAATATGATCTTGAAACTCTTAGAAATCAAGTAGCGGTAGTATTGCAAAAGAACGTGCTTTTCTCAGGCACTATAAAAGAAAACTTGCGCTGGGGCAATCCCGACGCTACGGATGAAGAGTTGGAGAGAGTATGTCGTTTGGCTCAGGCTCATGAGTTTATAATGGGCTTTCCGGATAAATACGACACATATATCGAGCAGGGCGGAACAAACGTGTCCGGCGGACAAAAGCAAAGACTTTGTATCGCAAGGGCGTTGCTCAAAAAGCCTAAAATACTTATACTCGACGATTCGACAAGCGCGGTAGATACCAAGACCGACGCTTTGATAAGACAGGCGTTTAGGGAAGAGATACCCGATACGACTAAGTTTATTATCGCGCAGAGAATAGCGTCCGTTCAAGAAGCGGATAAAATACTCGTTATGGATGGCGGAATTGTTTCTGATATGGGTACGCACGAGGAGTTGCTTGCTCGCAATCCTATATACCAAGAAGTATACTACTCTCAAAATAAGGTAAATACAAACGAGGAGGGCGTAGACGGTGAATAAGAATAACGTTCGCAACGGCGAAAAAAGACCCGGAGTAATGCATATTCTCGGCAGATTACTCAAATACATGTTTAAGTATTACAAAATCCAACTTGCAGTTGTCATCGTCTGCATTATGCTCAACTCGGTTGCCGCAATAAGTTCTTCGATCTTTTTGGAAAAGCTTATTTCAAGCGTAATTACGCCTGCGGTAGGAGATTCTTTAAATGGTATCGTAGGAGTTGGTTGGACACCAGAAATACAAAGTTCGCTCTACAAACTCATTGCCGTGATGGCAGGCGTGTATGCGGTGGGACTGATTTGTTCGTTCGTATACAACAGGCTTATGGCTGTCGTTACGCAAGGCTTTTTGTACCATTTAAGACGCGATATGTTTGAGAAGATGCAGTCTTTGCCGATAAAGTATTTTGATACTCATACTCACGGCGACATTATGAGCTGCTATACCAACGACGTTGACGCTATCAGACAGTTGATTTCGCAAAGTTTGCCGCAAGCTTTTGCCGCAGCAGTCGCAATGATCGTACTGTTTGTAACGATGCTCTCTTTCAGCATATGGCTTACGATAGTAGTAATGTTGGGCGTGTTTGTGATGTTGCTCATAACAAAGAAGATCGGCGGCAACAGCGCAAAATATTTTATAAAGCAACAACGTTCGGTAGGTAAGACCGAGGGCTTTGTCGAAGAGATGATGAACGGTCAAAAGGTCATCAAGGTATTTTGCCATGAAGATCAATCAAAGGCAGATTTCGACGCTATCAACGACAGACTTTTTAAGGACAGCGAAAGCGCAAACAGATTCGGTAATATCCTAATGCCGATACTGGGCAACGTGGGCTACGTGCTTTACGTAATTGTCGCGATCGTCGGCGGGTTGCTCGTGCTTTACAATGCGCCTAATCTTACGCTTACTGGACTTTCCGCAACAGGCGTGGAAATGAGCATTATCATTTCGTTCTTGAATATGAGCAGACAGTTCTGTTTCAACATAAGCCAAGTATCTTCGCAAATAAACGCTGTGGTAATGGCGACGGCAGGAGCGGGAAGAATTTTTGAACTTCTCGATCAAACGTCCGAGACCGACGAAGGTTACGTTACTCTCGTCAATGCCAAAGATGACGGCAACGGCGGACTTTGCGAAAGTGAGGAGCGTACAGGCGTATGGGCTTGGAAGCATCCGCATAAGGCAGAGGGCACGATAACCTATGAAAGACTTAGCGGAGATATCGAACTGAACGAAGTCGACTTCGGCTACGTAGAAAATAAAATAGTCTTGCACGACGTGACTATCCACGCTCATCCGGGACAAAAAGTAGCTTTCGTAGGCGCGACGGGCGCGGGAAAGACTACGATAACCAATCTTATCAACAGGTTTTACGATATTGCCGACGGCAAGATAAGATACGACGGTATAAATATCAACAAGATCAAAAAGGGCGATTTGAGAAGATCGTTGGGAATAGTCTTGCAAGATACTAATCTGTTTACGGGTACGATTATGGATAATATTCGTTACGGCAGACTCGACGCTACGGACGAGGAGTGTATCGACGCGGCAAAACTCGCAAATGCGCACGACTTTATCACGCGTTTGCCGGGCGGTTATTCAACGATGCTCACCGGCGACGGCGCAAACTTGTCGCAAGGACAAAAGCAGTTGCTTTCTATAGCAAGAGCGGCGGTTGCAGACGCTCCGGTAATGATACTCGATGAAGCGACTTCTTCTATTGATACCAGAACGGAAGCTCTCGTTCAGCAGGGTATGGATAGACTTATGGAGGGCAGGACGGTATTCGTAATAGCGCACAGACTTTCCACTGTCCAAAATTCTGACGTAATAATCGTGCTTGATCACGGAAGAATTATAGAAAAAGGTTCGCACGACCAACTTATCGCGCAGAAAGGACAGTATTATCAGCTGTATACAGGCGCATTCGAACTAGAATGAGTTGGCTTGTTTGACGAACGGCGAGGCTGGACAAAAGTAAAGCGGTATCTTTTCCGCCATTTAGACACATAAAAAATTTTCCTCGTACGGCAAGTACGAGGAATTTTTTTCTATGCCCAACTGACAAAAAATCTACCGCTTTCATTTTTGTCAATCTCACCGTTCGTCAATCCGTTCGGCGGAAGAGAATGCGAGTTGGATCTAAACTTCTTCACTCTTAACTTCTTCACTCTTAACTTCTTCACTCTTAACTTCTTCACTCTTAACTTTTCACTCTTAACTTTTATTGGTAGCTTATGGCTTTAAGTGTGTTTGCAATTATTTAAGCCATATTTTTTAGCGATAGCGAGAAAGAATTCGCGAATTAGCTAAACCAAAAACTATGAGCAAATAATCGTAAAACACACTTAGCCGCCTAAAATTCGCGTTGGTTGAAGTGACGGAAAATAATGGTTGACGCGATAAATACAGTGAAGAGGAGAAGAGCATTTTAGGCAAATTTTGTAAAAAAAATCTATTTAAGTCTATTGACACCAAAATATTCAAGGTGTACAATGTATATGTAAAATTATAAATTACGATGGGGGAATGTTTTTATGAATTCTTTGAAAAAGCGCAAGATAACCGCAGTCGCGGTATCGCTTCTGCTCGTTGCGGTAATAGTGACGACAGGCTTATTATGCGCGCCCAATTTACATAAATCAAATGACGGAGAAGACGTAGCTATCGGGAATATGGCGTACAACGCTTACGATAATTACGGTATGACCAAAATGATGCCGTCAGACTTTATTGTCGTTGATAATAATGACGATGATGTTGACGACAAAAATGCGGACGTTTTGTATTTTGCAAATAATGTAAAAGATGCCTCTACCGATATGAGAATTATGTTTCCGACCGAGATCTATATGGATAAGGCGGAAAATCTTGAGGATGCTGGATACTATTTCTTTGGCGATTATTATGCAGCGTCTAAGTCTGGCGTTTCTTTCCAGTGGTGGACGTATGCAAGTTTGTTCGGATATTATAGCTCTGGTATTACTGGTGCAGGATATACCGCAGAGGCTGATGAAAATACGATGAACAGGGTATTTAGCGGTTATTCTATAGCGAATACTGCAAATAGCGGACCAGGATCTATAAGTACTGGTAATGATGGACCGAACTCCAAATTGAATAACACCCAATATAAAAATGATTGTTGGAAGATATCTGGAAGTGGTAGCAGTAACACTCTTGTAAAATATACTATGAAAGGTACGGTAAACCAAGATATTGAAAATAAGACCTATAAGTTTACCTCCCCAAATCAAATAGGTATTGCATATCAATATGCGAAATGGACGTTCGGCGGTAGTTATACAGACATATACGATCCTTCGTCATATACTGAGACTGGCACTTTAAATCATCGTCTTTCAACAGGCGAAGGTATTGAAGTTTCTGCAGGATATGAATATAAAAGTGGAATAACAATTGAGATCACTATATATGATAAGTCAAAATTGTACGAAGCGGTACAGACTTTGACAACAAGCAGAAACGAGTTGAACGGCTCTGTCGATCAAAGCGTTATCACTGCTGCCGATAAGTTGTTGGGAGAGGCAAACGCTATTCTCAAGGAAAGAAAAACCAATCAAACTACTATTGATAACAAATTGGACGAGTTGAAGGCTTTCAAATTCCAGATCGAGAGACCGGGCGCTACAAATCCGGGTTGGACTTTCGGAGATACTCAACATGCCGATGGCTCGAATACTTATCTCAATGAACTTTGGACTAGATACAATAGAAATATTGCGAAATATTTCGACGTGAATATTGTCAATAATATTTACGGTCAATGGGATTCCGTAAAGACGACTCCTATCAGTACTCAAACAAGAAAGGTGAATGATGCTGCTTCTTATGATAGCCAAGGTTACGTAAGAGATGCGGGCGATTATACTATCACGTTTACGCCGAAAGATTTGACTTGCGGCATAGAGTGGTCTACAAATCCTGATAGTAAGGTTCATACGATGACAATGACTATTGGCAGAGCGAATATGCAATCTGTTACGCCGGCGGCTGTTGCTGACCGTCAGTATACAGGATCGACTCAGACGTATTCGATGTCAACAGCCGGCGCGGTAGTGCAGTTGAGAGGTAACATGACTGCCTCCAACTCAAATCTCGTCGTCAAACTTTTGAAAAATGATCCGGGCGCGGATAACCACGAGAATTGGGACGCAGCAGATTGTGTCAACAGCATTTCCTTTACGGAAGTAGGAACTCATACTGTTTATTACAGAATACAGGCTGACAACCACAACGCATGGAGAGGTAGTTATACGGTAAAAATAACTCCTGCTACCGTCAACGTTGTGTTTGGGGCAGGCTTGATCAATAAAAACGCAGACGGAAGCGTATTGACTTACGGCGACGAAGTTCTTTCCTCAGAGCAAATTATTGCGCAAGGCGTGACCGACGTTACGCTCAACGGCGTTTCGCCTGCGGCGCTCATAAACAAAGATAATTTGTCAAGTATCCTTACTTTCGGTTTGCTTAAAGACAAGAGCAGCAACGAGTTTGAGACAAGCAACCTAACTAACGCCGGCGACCACTCCGTAGGAGTGAGCGGCTACAAGACGATAGCGAACAGAACTCAAGACGAGATCAGAGAAAACCCGAATATCGTTACTTGGGATCAAAGAATAAACGTTACGCTTTCCAACGAAGACAGAGCGTACAGAATTGCAAAGAAAGAGATCGATATGGTATGGGGATCGCTGGACGAACAAATCTACGACGGTCTCGGCAACCACAGACCTGACGTAGAAGTTAAGGCAGGCGAGCAAGTATCGGGCGGAGAGGTATTCGTATACTCGACGTACGTGCTTACCGGAGCTGAAGCAGGACGTTCGGAAGGTATGGCGGGCGTGATAGAGGTTGACGGAATTACTTATGAAGTACCTTTGACCGACGGCGGCAACGCGATTTGGGCAGGTAGTTATATAGTAGGTATTCAATACAACGAAAACAGCAACTATACGGTCAGCGAAGATACGCGTACTACTGGTTTTGAAATAAAACAACGCAAGTTGGTTGTCAACGTATTGGACAGAGAAAGCGAATATGCTCAAGCATTGAGCGATTCGCGCGACGTAAATGCGCAGGATATTCTTAATTCGTATCAAGGCGCAATGTTTGAAGACAATACGGGCGTAAATCAGGTTTATGAATTTGCGGAAGGTACGTCTTTGGCAATTGCGGGATCTGCAAGCAGAGTATTTGAGTTGGATATCGTAGGCGTTCCTACGACAAGCCCTCTCGGATCAAGCGACGCGTTCTACTGCGCAGGTACGCATACAAACGCGCTTGTCGCAAGATTGCGTACTGATAATGAAGTAGATAGCAGAGGCGATGCCGTGGATATGAACCGTATTCGCAGCTATGACTTCTCTTTCAACGCAGGTACCTTGACCATCAATGAAGCTGAGATTAGATCGACGAGAGTATACATGAGAAAGACGTTCAACGGAGAAGACCAAGAGTTCGCGTTGAAGTTAGATCCTATTGTATTGTCCGGTTATGAATCTATACATAGAGATCAAGAGGTAACGATCAAATACAGCACCTCATTCAGCGGACCGTTTACTACCGATCCTATCAAGCTTCGCAATCATGCAAACGGCGAGGGAGTGCTCATTTATTATCAAATAGAGGCGGCAAACCACAAGACTACGGCAGTTCTCAACTTTACCGCGTATATGGATAGACTTTTCCTTGACGTCACGATAGGAAATATCAAAAACGTAGGAAACGAAGTATATTACGGAGATGAAATTCCTACTTCTAATGAATTGATGTCATTGCTCGATATCTCGTATGAGTCGAGAAGAAGCGACGCGGCAAGTGACGACGAGGGAGAAATCCATTTCACGCTTGAAGACAATTTGCAGTTCTATATCGCAAACGGCGGACAAAAAGTCACGGATAGCAAGATCGGCGCAGGTTTGTATACGCTTAATTTGGAGCCGTTGGATCCAAGCGTAAATTCGCTTAACAACTACAATATTACGTTCTTAGGCAATGGCGCAAGCAATGCAAATGAGAACGCATTCGAAATATCAAAAAGACCTTTGGTAATAGATTGGAGACAGACGAGCAGCAGCAACTGGATTAACGACGGTATGCACTTTGTTTACAATGCTACCGCTCCAAGAATTCAACCTGTAGTCAGACCTTACAGATATGAAGATTTGGATTTGTATAGCGAGACGTCTATCGGCACGAATACTTTCGACGACGAGACTGACGGAGTTGTAAGAAACTTTATCGACGGCGATACTATCGTACTTAGAGATCAATATCTAGGCGGTTCTACGTATACGGCGCAGGGTTATTTGACCGAGAGAACGACGCTCAGCAAACAAGAGAATATCAAGAACTACGTTCTCGTAAATCCGACGGCGACTTTCTATATTGTAAAGAGAACGGTTGAGATCAACGTATTTGACAAGACCGCTCAATACGGTAGCGCAAAGACGGTTACGCTCGGAAATCTCGGCAACGCTGGCGCTAACTGGGAATATCATGCGGGCAATACGTATCAGTTCATTCGCGACCATTATATGAACTGGAAACTTTCTTCAATAGCGATTGAGGGCGGAGATGAAGATTATCAAAACGTAGGCAATTACAATATCGTACTCGAAGAAGATCCCGGCAATGACGGAAACGTAGCGAACAACTACGAAATAATAGTATATAGAAAACGTGCGGACGGAACGGTAGATTCCGATCCTACAACTCATGCGCAAGCGGCAATCTTCACGATAAGTGAAGCGGAATTCAATCTTGCGCGCAGAGAATTCAACTTTGACGCTAGTCCGCGTAATCCTGACGCTACGATATCTTCTCCGGTAGAAGACTGTATCGTTAGCGCAGCAGACATCAAAGACATAATAAGACTTGTCGGCGGTACGTCGAAAGACGATTTGACTCTCACGATGTCCGCTCCTATCTCATACAAAGACGGAACTCCGAGCGCAACGCTTCCTAGCGGCATTGAAATGTTGGAAAACAGAACGGTTGAGTTGACGACGGAGCAATTGGGCAAATGGTACGTTTGGATATCTATTAGAAATTCCAACTATGAGCCTTTGGATATTACGGTGGATATCAACTATCTCACCAACTGGATCAGCATTCGTCTTGGAGACAAGATCCAAGCAAATTACGGCGATACAGTTATGGAGTCTGACGAATTGTTTGAAGAACTCAATTTCTTGAGCATTCAAGGCGTTATGAACGACGAAGGCACCGCTCAACTTGAACTCAAAGACGCTTTGGCGGCAATTCAGGAAAGAGGATACTTTACTCTCTTCGTAGGCAGAGGCGACAAGACTCATTTGGATACTAATGAGAGCGTAGGTTACTTCTCTGTATATATGGAAATAAGCGAAGATGAAGATGTAATTGGAACGGGCGATAACGAACTCCACTTCCGTTTTATCGGAGCAGAGGTCGGCAAAGGCGTAACGTCCAACGTAGACGTTTATCAAGTTATTCCAAGACCTATATATCTTATTTGGGATAGCAACATCAGTGAAATTTACGGCGAACATAGCGGTACAAGCGCAAGCCACACAGGTTATACCGTAATGAACGTTAAGGATGACGACTCTGTTGGAGTAGTAATTAAATATGCGGAAAATGACGCTTACGGCAATCCGGGCGAGATGTTTGGCAATCACGTTCACTTCGTTGGCGATTATATCGCTACGCTTGACGGCGTATCGCATCAAAATTACAGAATCGCAGTGGTCGGAGACAGAATTCCGCAAGAAGACGGAAGCGTATTGACGATTACCAGATCGCATTTGCAAAAAGAGTTTAGAATAAACGAAAGAGAGATAACCGTTACTATCAAGGATCAGACTTTGGTTTACGGTTCGCTCGACGCTAGAGAAAACGCAGACGCAACAAGCAACAACAACATTTACAACTTCGTCAATGCAAGTTCCGCATATTACGTCAGCGAAGGCAGCATTTATGAAGAGGATATACCTTCCGATATTTTCGATTTGAAGGTGCGTTATACTCTTGCGGCAGGTTGCAACTATCTTGACGTAGATACTTACAATATTTACGGTTCAAGACTTGACGGTAAGATAGCTAAAAACTACAACGTTCGTTTTGTCAGAGAAGGCGTTCCCGCAGATCGCGAGGCAGAACTCAAGATCACCAACGCAAACTTTACGATTGACTCAATGCAGTTCAACACTATCTTCTTTGACGGAAAAGAACATTCTCCGCTCAACTACAACAATGGCGACGCGCTTTCATATACGTTTGCCGGCGACGCGGACGTTGTATTCGAAGGTAGAAGAGTATATTTCAACGCAAATATAAATGCGACGGAAAGCGATAGCGGTTGGGTACTTGCATCTTCTGAAAGACTTACGTTCAGAAATGCCGGCACGCATCAATTTGCAGTCATGGTTGAAGCGCCTAACCACAATTCGAGAATCAGAAACGACATTACGTTTACGATTTTGGCAGTCAACGTCAATATCGATATGACGAGTCAAGCAGTAAAGACTTACGGCGACGTTATCGGCGACGGTACGGAAAAGGCTATTTCCGATTTCATCAAAAATAATACGGGTATCACGTATGAAGTTACCACAAGCAAAGATCCGTGGCATATCGACAACGTTGCAGACGCATTTATCTTCTACGTAGTAGTCGGCGGCGAACAAGGAGCAGACGGCGGTGAAGGTATTGAAGTAGGCAACTTTGCAAACGGCGTAGGCGAGTACCGCGTATACCACAAGTTCGCAGACGGCGAGAAAGGTAACTACAACGTAAGCTACACCCAAAACGGCAATATCGGTTGCAACGCAAAAGCGTTCAAGATCGTGCCGAAAGAGGTTGAAGTCGTTTGGTACATCGGTGACGTAGATAATCAAGATATTCCGAAAGAATATACTTATACCGGTAACGTTATCGGTTTGCAAGCTGCATTCGAAGCTACAAGATACAACGAAGATACGAAGAAGTTGGAACACTATTACGAACAGTTGGTAGTATTGGGCGGCGCAGAACTTGACGCAAGAGAAACGCCTTATACGGCAAGCGCAGACTTTGGTTGGATGAGAAACGTAAGCGACAATTATACGCTCAAACCGGAAACTACTTCCTTCCAATATAAGATCAATCCGAGAGAGATCGTCGTTGTACTTAAAAATCAAGGTACGACGTACGGAGTTGAGAATTACAACTTCGATTCGACGGAAAGCGCATGGGCAGTCGGCGACGATGATAAAGACGAATGGCCGTCTATCCCTAATGCAAATATGGTATTGACGCTTAAATTACCTCAGACGAGCGGATACGTTCCTAGCGGAAAGTATGATATCCAAGCAGTTTGCAACAACACGAACTTCAAAGTCACTTTCACAGACGAAGAAGGCAATGAAGGTTGGGGTGTGTACGAAATTGTTGACGCTACGATTGATAACGTACCTACTCACATGGAGAATTTGACGTACAACGGAGCTGATCAAAACGTAGATATCTACAAGTATATCAGCGAACATCTTGAACATAGTATCGGCATCAAGGGCGATATGACGTGGGATCAAGCAATCGTAACTTATAAAAACGCTAACGGCGATTACGTTGCTACAATGCCTACTGTTAAGAATGCAGGTGAGAACGATATTGATTTCAAGATCACTCTTAAAAACCATAAAGATTATACCGGAACGATGGCTGTCAACGTAGCAAAAGCGACGATTTTGTTCAGCGCAGACGTTTACGAGATACAATATGGCGAAACGGCTCTCACGTCCGATCAGCTTTATGAAAAGTTGAACATCAGAGTCAGCGCAAACAGCCAAAGCGAACTTGCTGTAGATCTTAAAGAGTTGGTATCCTTCTCGATAAGCCCGGACGCTGTAACCGTCGGAGAATACAGAGTGTTCAATACTTTGATTAATCCGAACGACGCGGCAAACATTGAAGTCCGCAACGAAGTCGAAGACGCAGTGCCGTATCACATCGTACCGAGAGTCATCACCGTTAACTGGGGAGATACGTCTTGGGTATACAACGCTGATTGGCAGTATTTCAGAGCAGAGAGCTTCAACAACGTTATGCCTGGCGATACGATCTCTGCCGCAACTTACAGCATCTTGATAAACGACGTTGAAGAAACGGCAAAGGGAATTGACGTTGCCGATTATGTTGTTAAGATATTCGTCAACGGCAACAACAGAAATTACGTTGTAGACGAGAATAGCAGATATCAAACGTTCTCTATCGTACCGAAAGAAGTAGATATCGAGTGGAACGTAAAAGATTTCGTTTATGACGGCGAAGGTCATATGTTGACCGCTAGCATCGTCGGAGGCGTTTATGCGGGTGACGATTGTAGCATTATCACTTACAGCCCTGAGGTTGTAAGCGCAGGAACGCATACCGCAAGCGTAGTAGAATTAAGCAATGGCAACTATACCGTTTCGGCTAGCGCTACGCAAGAATTCGTGATCGAACAAAGAGAAGTAATGATCGTATGGGAGATCGAGAGCTTTATCTACAACGGAAGCGAGCAGTGCATTAAAGCGCACGTAAGCGAAAGCAGCCTTATCGGCAATGACACTTGCGAAGTAGTAGTAAGCGGCAACGGTAAAGACGCCGGTATTCATAGAGCGATCGTAACTAAGCTTACGAATGCCAACTACAAGTTGCCGGCAGGCGGCGCAGGTCAAGAATACGCTATTGCTCCGCGTACTATCAAATCTATCTCTTGGTCGAATACTTCGCTCACTTATTCGGAAGTCAGCGGAGTAGGTCAGGCGCAAGCTCCGACAGCATCGGTATTGGACGGTATGGTTCAAGGCGACACTGTTGAGTTTGATATAATAATAGCGCAAGGCGAGGCTGTCAACGTAGGTACTTACAGAGCGACGGTAGTAGGCGTAAAGGGCGGCAACTACGTTCTTGACGCAAGCGTAAGCAATACGTCTACCTCGTTTGAAATCAAGAAAGCAGAAAACGCTCTTGACAACAATCTTACGTTGCCCGTTAAAGACGGCGGTTTGCCGGCATTGGCAGACTTTGAGTCTGTATCTTCCAGATACGGCAGCGCGATCGTCAAGTACTTCCGCGACGTTGATTGCACCGATGAATATACCGGTAGCCTCAGCGACGCGCCTAAGGGTACTTATTACGTAGTCGTAATGGTTGAAGGAACTCAAAACTATGATACCGTAAGCAGAACGTTCACGGTAGACGTAGAAGGCTCTTCCAATGCAGGACTTATCGCGGGTATCGTAGTGCCTATCGTAGTATTGGCAATCGCAGCAGCTATCGTTGCAATCGTGGTCGTCAAGAAAAAGAAAGGCAAAAAGGAGGACGCTAGTCAAGCATAATTCTTGATCGCGACATCGAGTAATTAAATCAGGGAACTCCCGTTTTCGGGAGTTCCCTTTTTGCTATTAAATACTTTTTATGCAAAATCTACAATAAAATTGTACATTCACATAAATTTTAATATTGATTTATTATAGATAATGGATTATAATAAATTCAAGGAGGTAGATAAATATGTTGTTGGCAAGTAACGGTCTTACTTTTTGGCAAGAGTTGCAGATCGCGTTCGGAGGAATAGGTATTTTGCCGGCTATCCTGTTGATTTTGGGAACGGTGCTTATCATCGTTGAGATATTTCAACCTGGATTTGGCATCTTCGGTATAAGCGGTATGATTCTCGTTGCCTTAGGTATTGCAATCAGACTCTTTACAAGCAAAAACGGCAACCTGCTGATACAGTTTTTCGTAATGCTGTTGTCGGTTTCGCTAGTGGTCGGAATTGCGCTGATAATTATGATCCACTCTATGAAAAAGGGCAAACTTTCGCGCACGTCGTTGGTACAGAAATCTACCGCAGTTCCTACGGGAATTACAAAAGGTACGGAAGATTTCACGGGTCTTGTCGGCAAGAGCGGAGTCGCAGATACGGTTTTGCGTCCTAGCGGAAACGCTTTGATAGACGGCAAATTATATAGCGTAGTCGCGCAGTCTTCTCTTATTGACAGCGGTAAGAACATTGAGGTCATAAGCGTTGAAGGCGTAAAGATCACAGTAAAAGAGGCTTAGCGTAGTCGCGCAGTCGGCAATCGATTGCGCGCTCATAAAAAAGATAAAAATATAAAACATTTATAAAAGGAGAGAAAAAATGATTTTAGCAACATTGGCTGCAATGACGACCGGCGGAATTATCGCCTTGGTTGTTACGGTAGTGGTACTGCTCATTTTGATCGCGGTACTGTTCGGTCTTTTGCCAATCAAACTTTGGTTCAGAGCGCTCGTTTCCGGCGTAAAGATCTCTATGGCAAGACTCATCGGAATGAAGTGGAGAGGCATTAAAGTTGCGCCGCTCGTAGACGCTTATATTTCCGCAAAGAAAGCAGGCTTGGATATTTCAATCGACGAGCTTGAAAGTCACGTACTCGCAAGAGGTGACGTTATCAAGGTAGTAAACGCATTGATTTCCGCTCACTCTGCAAATATGGAATTGACCGCAGAGACGGCAAGAGCAATCGACCTTGCAGGTAGAGACGTCCTCAACGCTGTTAAAGTATCGGTTAATCCAAAGGTCATCGAAACTCCGGCAATTTCCGCTATCGCAAAGAACGGTATTGAATTGAGAGTTAAAGCGCGTGTTACGGTAAGAGCTAATATCACAAGACTTATCGGTGGCGCGGGAGAAGACACTATCATTGCCCGTATCGGCGAAGGTATCGTAACGACCGTAGGCTCGGCAGAAACTCACAAAGACGTGCTTGAAAATCCTGACGCAATCTCCAAAACCGTCCTCAACAAAGGTTTGGACAGCGGTACGGCATACGAAATTCTTTCTATTGATATTGCAGATATTGACGTAGGCAGAAACATCGGCGCGCAACTTCAAATGGATCAGGCGGAAGCAGACAAGCGAATCGCAGAGGCAAAAGCCGAAGAGAGAAGAGCAATGGCTGTCGCTCTCGAACAGGAAATGAAGGCAAAGACTCAGGAAATGAGAGCTCTCGTTATCGAGGCAGAATCTCAAGTTCCGCAAGCTATGGCTGAGGCTTTGAAGAAAGGTAAATTAGGCGTAATGGACTACTATAATATGCAGAACGTTATGGCTGATACTCATATGAGAAACGCAATCGGCGGAGTAGAGGATGAGGCTCAAACCATAGAAAAACCCAAAAAGGATAAGAAATAATGGGCGGAATCGTAATAGCAATAGTCATATTCGTAATGATCGGAGTGGGCGCGTCCTTTGCGCAAGAAGCTGCAAGAAAGAAAAAGCAGGCAGAGGCAGAGTCCGCAATGAAGAAGTTTGACGAGAAAGAAGAACTCAAAAAGTTCGTTGAAAGCAAACCGAATACAACTGTGGCGCAGAGGTCTCAGACCTCTCGCCCGCAGACGACGGCAAGCTCTTCATCGTCGAATACGCAGAGCGCGCAGGCAAGACTTGCCTCGCGTCTGCAACAACTTCAAAAGATCGAAAGCGAGATACAGTCAAGGGGACATCACGACGATGAATATTGCTCTGTTAATCACGAAGCGACGGGAAAATACAGAGTTGAAAAAGTTCCCGTAATGAACAGCATCGGGGGAAAATCTACCGAAGGCTGTCAAGATCATTACGACGTCAGATTTGTCAAACTGGACGAGCAAATCGAAAAACAACGCGAACTCACCGACTTGCAAAAAGTCATAGTTTACGGAGAAGTTATCAATCAGCCTGCGTTCAAAAGAAATTACAGACGTTGAACAAAAGCAAAATGCGAAAAAAGATATGCGACAGTTTTGTCGCATATTTTTTTGTTAAATCATATATAAGAAATATCAATATTAATATTAACGTCTGTCCTTCATAGGTACGTATTCCAACGCAGGTTGCGCGCAGTTGTAAGCAGGACGCATAATCTTTGAAGAATTGATGAGTTCTTCAAGTCTGTGCGCCGACCAGCCTGCAATTCTCGAGATAGCAAAGATAGGCGTATAAAGTTCCTGCGGCAAACCTAGCATATCGTATATAAATCCGCTGTAAAAGTCTATGTTTGCGCTCACGCCCTTGTATATATGACGTTGGTCGGAAATAAGTTTGATTGCGATCTCTTCCACTTTGGAGTAGAGTTCAAAGTCTTTGTCAAGTCCTTTTTCTTCGCTGAGCTTTTTCGTCGATCTTTTGAGAAGCAACGCCCTTGGGTCAGACAAAGAGTATACGGCGTGTCCTATACCGTAGATCAAACCGCTTTTGTCAAAGCACTCTTTGTTGAGAATTTTGTTAAGATATGCGGCGATTTCCTCGTCGTCTTTCCAATCAGCTACGTTTTTCTTTATGTCTGCAAACATTTGCGAAACTTTTATATTAGCTCCGCCGTGTTTTGGACCTTTAAGCGATCCGATCGCAGCCGCTATTGCAGAATAAGTGTCCGTACCCGAAGAAGTAACGGCGCGCGCCGTAAAAGTGGAGTTGTTGCCGCCGCCGTGCTCCGCGTGGAGTACAAGCGCAAGGTCGAGAACTCTCGCTTCGAGCTGCGTGTATTTGCTGTCTATTCTGAGCATATGAAGAATATTTTCCGCGGTGGAAAGCTCGTCCTTAGGCTCGTGGATAAAGAAAGAATGATTTTCTTTTATGTAATAATCGTACGCCTGATAACCGTATACCGAAAGCAACGGGAAGAGCGCGATCAGTTGAAGGCACTGATTTAATACGTTGCGAATGGAAGTATCGTTGGCTTTTTCGTCGTAAGAATACAGAGTAAGAACGCTTCTTGCCAAAGAGTTCATCATATCGTTGGAAGGAGCTTTCATTATGATATCTCTTACGAAAGAGTTGGGGAGCGATTTTCTGTTTTTCGCCAATACGGACTTAAAGTTGTTGAGCTCTTTTTCGTCGGGGAGTTCGCCGAACAGCAAAAGATATACGATCTCTTCAAAACCGTATCTGTTGTTGTTAAGAAAATCCGCGCAAAGGTCTTCGATGTTGTAACCTCTATAATAAAGTCTGCCCTCGCAAGGAACTTCTTCGCCGTCTACTACCTTCTTTGCAATAACGTCGCTTATGTTGGTAAGACCTGTCAATACGCCTTTACCTTTTTGATCTCTAAGACCTTTGTTGACTTTGTGTTGAATAAACAAAGCAGGGTCTATGACGCTGTTGCTATGGCATTTTTCACTCAAACTACTAATATATCTACCATTCTCTTGCTCATTTTTTATTGCCATTGATAAATCCTCTTGATCTTCGTAAAATTATTTTATATTTATTTTATACCAAAAAATGCCGGTTTGTCAAATATTCGCGTATATGACTTTTTTCGCGGAAGACTACGAGCGTTGAAATACGGGCGAAAATATTTTGCGGATTTATTAAATTTTTTTTAATAAACTATTTTATTATATGCGGCGCGTATGATATAATAAAATCATAAAACAAGGGAGATTGATTATGGATCTGAAAAAATTGAGAGACAACAGCGACGCCCAAGCAGACTATATGATGAGCGAGATAACGAACGTCATAAAGACTTGCGGCAAGCGACTGCCGGGTAGCGAGGGCGAGAAAAACGCCGTCGAGTATATGGCAAACACATTAAAAGAATACAGCGACGACGTTAAGATCGAACCGTTTGAATTGCATCCCGCTACGTTTTTTTATTGGATACATATAATGGTCACTCTTGTGCTGGGCGCAATGGTGAGTTATTTTTTCATTCCGTTGCTTGCAATAATTTTGGTAGGACTTGCAATGCTCTTGATGCTTTTGCAGTTCGTGCTTTATCTTGAAATCGTGGACTTTTTGTTCCCAAAGAAAACTTCGCATAATCTAATAGCGGTCAAACGTCCTAAGGGCGAAGTCAAGAGAAGAATTCTTTTCAACGGACATCCTGACGTTGCGCACGAATGGACTATGAGTTATCTTATAAGCGGAGACGCGTTTGTCGCGCACTTCATTATATCTATGGTAGGCATTATGTGCCTTGTTGGTATATCTATCGCGTCGATTATAATTCAGGGCGGAGTAGGCGTAGCAGTCGCATCCGGCGTACCTATGATAATGGGACTTGTGTGTCTTATATTCGTACCGTTCTGGATAGCTATGTATAGAATGTGGAACACGAGCGTAGTAGTCGACGGCGCAAACGACAACCTCACAGGCTGTTATATGGGAATAGCCGTTATGAAAGCATTGCACGACGAGGGTATAGAACTTGAAAATACAGAGGTCGGCGTGCTTATTTCGGGTAGCGAAGAAGCGGGTATACGCGGCGCAAGAGCGTGGGCGAAACGTCACTCCAAAGCAGGAGATTACAAGGACGTCGAAACTATCATTTACGCATATGACACTTTGAGAGAAGGCAAGTTCCTTTGCGTAAATAAGCGCGATCTTAACAATACTGTCAAAGCCGACGAGCACGCAAGCGAATTGTTCTACAATGCGGCGAAGAGTATAGACGTCACTTGTTCTTACGGTTCTGTACCGCTTGGCGCGACGGATTCGGCTGCGTTCAATAAAGGCGGTTATCATGCGGTAGGTATCACGGCGCTTGACCATAAGTTGAGGAATTACTATCATACGCGTTATGATACTTACGACAATATGGATAAGCAATGTCTTTCCGATTGCTATAAGGTGACGATCAAGACGTTGGAAGATTTTGACGACGGAAAATAAACAAAAAAATAGCAAGTGTCACAAAGTGGCAGAAGTTGGGATAGAGAATTCTCTATCCCAACTTCTTCACTATTCACTATTAATTTTTCACTATTTATTGGTGGTGTATGGCTTATAAGTGTATTTTGCAATTATTTAAGCCATATTTTTTAGCAATAACGAAAAAGAAGTCGCAAATCAGCTAAACCAAAAACTATGAGCAAATAATTACAAAACACACTTAGCCGCTCCAAAGTCCGTAGCCCGGTCATTTAATTGATTTATTTTCAATATGTTTTTATACTTCAAAATTTATTAGTTGTACACGATTAGCAAAATGTTGCTAAACGCAAATGAAAACGAGTTTCTTATACTTTGCTAGCATTGATAGCAAGGTATATTATTTACTTAGATTGCCGTCAACTTGTGGGGAAGATGTCACGAAGTGACAGAAAGGTTGTAGGATAGAGTACTCTCTATCCTAACTTCTTCACTATTCACTATTAACTATTCACTATTAACTATTAACTATTCACTTTTCACTCTTAACTCAATCGCCTTTGACCCATTAGGTCAAAAGTCGATAATAGCGACAGAGAAATTTTGCTAGATAATTTTTTTGATAAAGAGGTATTAAAATTTGTATTTTGGCAATAATCGGAATATCCGATTTGAAAGAGGTGCAAAATATGAAAGTAGCAGTAGTAATAATCTTGTGCGTAATACTTTTGGGAGCGGTGATAATGTTTGCAAAGACGCAAAACCAAAGTCCCGAAGATACTTATTTGCGTATACATATCAGAGCAAACAGCAACGACGCGACTGACCAGAGCGTAAAGTATAAAGTAAAAGAAAGCATCGTTGAATATATGAGTCCAAAGCTCAACGGAGTCTCGGATAAATCGCAGGCAATGGCTATCCTTGCCGACAATATAACGGGAATGAAGAGCGTAGCGGATAAAGTGCTTGCGCAAAACGGCTATGATTACAAGTCGACAGTCAGCATAAGACAAGAAGAATTTCCCGTGCGCACGTACGGAGATCTTACTTTGGCGAGCGGAGTATATGACGCTCTTATCATAGAACTTGGCAGCGGCAAGGGCGATAATTGGTGGTGCGTGGTATTTCCGCCGTTGTGCTTCGTAGGGGAGGAAAGCGACGACTTTGAGTATAAGTCGTTTTTGTCTGAGACGTACAATAAGATCGCCAATAAATAATAAAAGTCAAAACCTTCGAAAAGAGTAAAATTAAAGCCCCTTCAAATGAAGGGACTTAATTTTTGTTTACTCATTTTTATCAGGTTAAAATAAGTTTCTTCTGTATCAAGCACGAGAACAAGTCGATCCAACCAAGCAACATACCGGTGATAGGAATGATAGCCAAGATAAGGACGATGATTTGTTTAAGAGCCTTACCGTGCATAGCAGCAGAAACACGTACGCAAATTTCCGTGATCCAGTTTACGACCGGGATCAAAAGAAGGATAATTTGAACGAGTCTTGGTAATTTTTTAAATCCGCTATCAAATGACATTTTTTTAACCTCCTTAAATATTTATCTATTTATATTATAGCATTCAGGAAAAATATGTCAATACATATCCTTATTATTATATACGTATATAAAAGTATTATTTATCAATATACAGTAAATCAAAAGTCTTTAAGACCTAATAAATAGTCAGTTGATACGTCAAGCGTCTCCGCAATCTTCATCAACATATCGAAATCGGGCTTTCTGATATCACATTCCCAATTGCTTACAGTGTTTTGACTCACGCCAAGCATAGTGGCGAGTTGAGATTGTGACAATTCCATTTGCGCTCTTGTTTCACGTAGTCTTAATGCAAATTGATTCCTCATAAATTGATTTTACCCCAAATTGGGATATTATATGTTTGACATATCTCAATCTGAGATATATAATATTTATAAATTATCTCAATATGAGATATAGAAAAATATATATGGACGGTTTATATTATGGAAGATGAAAAAGATGACGTTGAGAACACAATAAGATGTACAAATTGCAAATACTATAACAATCTTTATTCTCACTACAATGGTCATTTTCATAAACTGCCAAAAGGTTATTGCTCAAGCTATAAGACAGTTGATAAAAGATATGCAAAGATCATAAAAAACGATTTAGGATGCGAATTTTGGGAACCGGTCGAATTGCGAAAGAATCGCGAGATTTTTTGTATTGGAAAAATTTTGGAAAGAATACGCGAAACGTTGGATGAAATTAAACAATATTTAGAGGAAGATAAAAGGTTATAAGATTTATTTATTCTAGGCTTTTGTATAAAACCTTTTTGCAAGGCAATAATCAAAGCAAGTATGCAAAAAGGAGTATTTATGGACAAGAAAGTTATTATAAAGACAAGCGTTGTCGTCCTTTTGTTGGTGGTGACGCTTATTGTCGGTATCGTGTCTTTTTATTCCGCGCCTCCCGCCGAAGAAGTGGCGGTATTAAAGCAAGGTTCGAGCGGTTCGCAAGTGCGCACGTTACAAACAAAACTCAACAGATGGGGCTATAACTGCGGAACGGTAGACGGAATTTTCGGTACTAAAACGCTAAATGCAGTAAAACAGTTCCAACGCAACAACGGACTTACTGTCGACGGTATCGTCGGGGCAAAGACTGCGGCTGCGCTGGGAATGACGCTTACGTCGGGAAGCAGTAGCAACAGCTCTTACAATTCCTCGGACGTTTATTTGCTTGCAAAATGTATTTATGCGGAATCAAGAGGAGAGCCATACCTCGGTCAAGTGGCTGTCGGCGCGGTCGTACTCAACAGAGTAAGAAGCAGTTCCTTCCCTAATTCCATTTCAGGAGTTATTTATCAGCCGTACGCGTTTACGGCGGTTGCAGACGGGCAGATCAATTTAGAGCCTAACGAAACCGCTTATTCGGCGGCAAGAGACGCGATGAATGGTTGGGACCCTACCAATGGCTGTATCTATTATTACAATCCGGCTACGGCTACAAGTTCTTGGATATGGTCAAGAACAGTTAAATTGAGGATAGGCAAACACAGTTTTGCAGTGTAGAGAGGTGAATTATGTTGAGAGACGCATCGGGTAGATTGGTGATGACCAAAGGATGGAAAGCGTTTTTTATAATTATGGCTATCCTGATGATAAGCGCAATTATCGTTCTTTCGGTATTTTTGGGAATATCCAAATCGCAAGAAGAAAAATGGATGGCAAACAGCGAATATAATTACGAAAACGCATATTATACGCTTACGGACAGCCTTTTGAATATGGAAAACGGACTGTCCAAACTAAGAGTCGCGAGGTCGGAAAGCCTTGTCAACGAAATGCTAATCGAAGTAGCAATGAACTCGCAGACGGCAGTTGCGAATTTGACTACGCTTTCATACAGCGGTTACGATATGGCTTCGGTCATAAAGTATTGCAATCAGGTGGGAGATTATTGTAGGTATCTTGCGCAGAAAGTCGCCACAGGCGGTACTATTACCGACGAAGAGAGATCCAACTTAGACGGTTTGTATCAAGCGACTTACAAGTTGAGTAAAAGCTTGGGAGAAGTAAAGGAAAGTCTTGTCTCAGGCAATAAGATAGTCGAGGGTATCGGCAAACTCAACGTTGGTTTTGTAAACGTTGCTACGAGTCTCGTGGACGGCACGATAGAATATCCGTCTTTGATATATGACGGAGCGTTCAGCGATTCGCTTGCTGAGAAAGAAGTAAAAAGTCTTAGCGGCGAGGATATTTCCAAGGACGGACAGGAAGAACGTATAAAGAGTATATTGAGCGGTCACGAAGTAAGCAGCGTTGAGTTTATCACCGAATCTAACAACGGCTTTGATTCGTTTATGTATCAGGTGACGCTTGCCGACGGCAATATCGCCAGCGTGCAGATCGCGAAGAAGGGCGGAGTAATAGTCATGTGGGATACTTCCTTTGACTCGCAAGAACCCAAGCTGAGCGTTGAAGAGGGCGTAGCGCTTGCCGAACAGTATATGGCTAATCAAGGTTATAGCGATATGAAAGGCGTTTACGCTTGCGTTACCGACGGACTTTTGTACGTTAATATGTGTTATGTCCAAAACGATATCGTGATCTATCCCGATATGATAAAGATCAAGGTTTCGCTTGACGACGGAAAGATCGTTGGTTTTGAAGGACTGAATTATATCTACAACCATACCGATCGCGCTATCGCCCAACCTACGGTAACGGAAGGGGAAGTCAGAAATATGGACTTCGGCGGTTTGAACGTAACATCTATTAGGCTCGCGCTTATTCCTATGCCCAACGGAAGCGAACTTTTGACCTACGAGGTTTTCGGCAATATGGATAATTACAATTTCTATGTTTTCGTAGACGCTCAAACGGGTAAACAAGTTAGAGTAATGCAGATTATCGACAGCGACGAAGGCGAATTGCTGATGTAGGTGTTTTGTTCGGCGGAAAGGTATCTTTTCTGCCGAATTAACGTTTTGAACGAATTTTAAGAATTTCAATCGCCTTTGACCTGATGGGTCAAAGGCGATAAAGTTTTACACGAGATTTATTAATTATTTTTTGTGACGTCTCCTTATGAGGAAGGCGTCGCAAAGTGACGGAAGCGGTGTAGGATAGAGAATTCTCTATCCTAACTTCTTAACTATTCACTAATCACTCTTCATTTTTATTGGTAGTGTATGGCTTATAAGTGTATTTTGCAATTATTTTAGCCATATTTTTTAGCGATAGCGAGAAAGAATTCGCAAATCAGCTAAACCAAAAACTATGAGCAAATAATTACAAAACACACTTAGCCGCCTCAAAGTCCGCGTTCCGATCATTTCATTGATTTATTTTCAATATGTTTTTATACTTCAAAATTTATTAGTTTTACACGATTAGCAAGATGATGATAAATGCAAATATTCAGTCACCTCTAACTTGTCGAGAAATCTCAAACAGATTAAACCACGTTTGTTGCGACTGTGGAGAGTGGTGAGATTTTCGTTTTAGAAGAAGGCGCGCCGCTATACATAGTCGGTTACTTATGCATAACTAAAATTACTAACTGTAAAATTTTGGTGAAAAAATCCGCAAAAAATCGACAAATAGCAAAAAATTCCAAAAAAAGTGTACTTTTCCTGACCGCAAATTTATATCCATATTTCGCCATAATTAGCGATATTTATACAAGATAAGTATACAATAAAGCAATGTCGAATTCAAGAATATTGAGTCAGGAAAAGTACACTTTTACTGACCCTACAAAAAACGGGGTATAAAAATGGATATACGAAAGAGGAAAGTAAAAGGCATATTTGTCTTATCTGTGCTTATAATTCTATGCTTGTGTACGGTAAGCGTATTGACGTGCTTTACGTCAAGCAAATCAGCCGACGCAGTAATCGATTTGTCAAGTACCACAAATATAGGAGAATTATTATTAAAAAATTACGAGACGAGAAATGATAATCGGGTATTTGACAAAGATACTTTATCCAAATTATATAAACAAATGACCGGCGAAGAAACTTATGAAAAAGTAGTGCCATTATCTAGTGGAACGCTAAACGGCGATAATTTCCGCTCTAGGAATGGCGGAAAAGATATAACGATTACAATTGGCGGATTGGTATGGAACGTAGTGTATTTATCGCGGAACAGACAAAACGAACCAATCGTTACGTTGTGGCTTGCGAATTCAAACCAATTACCAAGCGAATATAGGACAGCTCAATGGAACTTGTATGAAGATAATGTAGATGGTACTTATCCTGCTAATATGTATGGTACAAGTATGATAAGGGCGCTAACTTTAAACAACGGTGGAACATATTATTCGAATTATAACGGCGGAAGTCCGCAGAGCGCGGTTTCTAGCTCAAGCAATCCGTTTGCAAAATTTACTATGGATGGAGTAGTCGGTTCGCTTACCTCATTTATAGATACACCGTCAAACGTCGGTTGGCAAGAGAGCGAGAAGTCAGTAGATTATAATTACTATCCATATAATTTCAACAATGATGCGTATTCTACGATATCGCCCGGCAATATAAGAGACAACATTGATTATTGCAATTATAGTAATTACGACGTATGGAAAAACGACAAAGTGTGGTTGCCTTCAATGACGGAAACTGGTTGGGAAAGCGTACAATCAGCGAATGGAATTTGGCACACGAACGAAAATCAGAGAGGCAACTACAATGGATTAGATACGGCTGCGGCTCACTCGTGGCTGAGATCAGCGCAAGATCCTAATTACTCATACGTTCAGTTACTTTTATCAGACGGTTCTATGAATGGATATGAAGATGGAACAGCAAAAGATATTTTTGCTGTCCGTCCGGCATTTCACTTAAATTTGGCAAAGGCAGAGGCGAAATCTTCAAAAGCATTGACAGACCCGTCAAACCAAACAAAAGCGTATACAGGTCAACCGCTTGGAATAGAAGATAAATACAGTGTTGATTTTATAAACGCGGTAGATATCGAATATTACAAAGGTTCTTCAAAAATTTCTCAGCCAACAGAAGTTGGAACGTATACTGTAAAATATATTGCAAAAGACGGTTACTATTGGTCGAGCAATCCAAGTTCAAGCGAAATTACAAAGTCATTTGAGATAACAACGGCTGTATTGACATATCCATCAATATATAAGAGAGCGACACAGCAATATGACGGTGGAAATCCTTGTGAATTTACGATTATAGACTACGATAAAAACACAATGGATTTTTCTTGGTCGGATACTTATAGCGGAGTAAATTTCGATG
>CAMWIL010000015.1 GCA_947174325.1 uncultured Clostridia bacterium | reverse complement strand
AAACTATGGTATACTCTTAATAAATAAGACAGTTTCGGGTGTATAAATGCAGTTTGAAGAAATCGACGTAAAAATAGCCGAATGTTTGGAAAAAATCGAGAATGCAAAGCGCAGAGCAGGCAGGACGGACGACGTGCTTCTAATAGGCGCGACAAAAACTCAATCGGCGGATTTAATAGCCTATATCCAAGAAAAAAAGCTTTTAACTGACGTTGGAGAAAATCGAGTTCAGGAAATTGTAGAGAAATACGAAGCAGGCAAAAAGCTTAATTGGCATATGATAGGTCAGTTGCAAAGCAATAAAGTCAAATACATCATCGACAAGGTCAAACTTATTCATTCGCTTGATAGAATTAGTCTTGCCGACGAAATAGACAGACAGGCGAAAAAACACGGGTTGACGTCTAATTGTCTTATTGAAGTAAATATGGGAAGCGAATTGTCAAAAGGCGGAGTCGATCCTGATAAGTTGTTTGATTTTTTGGGATATGTGGAGCTTAAAGACAATATTTGCATCAGAGGGCTAATGACGGTTATGCCCAATTTGCAAGACAAAGACGAGTTGAAATCGCTTTATATAAAATTCAAAAACTATTTTGAAGAGTTGAAAGAAAAAGCCTCTTCAAGACATAGGATTGATACTTTGTCGTGCGGTATGACAAACGATTACGAGATGGCAATAGAATACGGCGGAGCAACGCAGGTTCGTCTTGGGAGAGTTCTTTTCGGCGAAAGGAACTATACTGCGGCAATAAAACAGGGGTAAGTATGGACAGAAGAGATTATAACAACGAAGAGAGAGAAGTTTTTAACAATGACAGAGGCTTTCAGCCTCGCAGAAGGTTTAATTTTTCTCGCAGTGATTATCAGAATTTCAACACGGGCGGCAATTTTTCTGAGCCGAATAAGCCTGTTTATCCTCAACCTGGGTATCAGCAGCCTTATTCTCAAAATCCGTATCCTCAACAACCTCCATACTCGCAACCGCCGATCAATAATGCCGGCGGATACGAGTCGCAACAGTATCAGCAAGTTCCGCCCCAACAACCTTATGGCGCGCAACCGTATCAGGGACAGTATTATTCTCAGCAAGGCGACGAATTCGATTTTGACGGGCGAATGGCTCCGCAGGAAATGCAGCAGCCGAAAAAGAGGGGATTTTTCTCTTTCAAAAGTAAGAAGCAACAAATGTATACGCAAGGCGATTTGCAAAATATTCTCATAGTTACGCCTAAGACGTTATCAGAAGTTCAGGACATTATCGACAGTTTAAGAAATCGACAAGCTATCATTGTCCAATTTAATAAAATAAACGAGAAATACGCGCAACGAATACTTGATTTTCTCAATGGCGCGATATATGCGCTCGGCGGTTGCGAACAGAGGATTGGCGACAATATGTTCCTCTTTACGCCGGGCGGAGTATCTATACAAGGTCCGACTTCGCTGAAAGATAAATATTGATTTTTTTAGGTATGGGACGATAAGCGATCAAATTATGATAGATAATGAAAACAAAAAAATTATAATAAAGCGCGCAATATTTGAATTGGTGATATTCGTATTGCTTTTGGCAAGCGATCTGTTGTCCAAGGATTTGGTGATGAACAGGTTGGGATTGTCTATGTATAAAAAATATACTCTTATCGATGGAGTATTTGCCATATATCCCTGTTTAAATGACGGCGCGTCGTTTTCTGCGTTTTCAGGGAAAACAGGTTTTTTGATCGCTCTTACGGCAATAATGACGGTTGCGATGATCGCGCTTGCTATTTTCAATTTAATTAAAAAGCCCAAAACGTCTATGCTTTTTAGGTGGTCTTTGATATTGATCATTTCCGGCGCAATAGGAAATTTATATGACAGGATTTTCTGCGACGGAACGGTTAGAGATTTTATTCAGTATCTTTTCCTTGATAACTTATTTGATAAACTTTTTGACTCTTCTTTCGGTATAGGAAACGTTGCTGATATATATCTTGTGTTGGGCGTGTTTTTGATGTGCGGATATATAATTTTTGATTACAAAGAGGGCGATATTGGGATAATCAAGCCTAAAAATGATAAAGAATTGCAGACTGAATGCGATGATAATATCGTTGAGACTGATTTGAAAAATAATGAGAAATCGACCGATATTCAAGAAAATGCTGATAATATTGATAAGCAAGAGGAAAAATTATGATGCAAAATAAATCCCTCTTAGATGAAGCGGATGAGGCGCAAGTTTTTATCGTGGATAAAGAAAACTGCGGAAAACGTCTTGACGTTTTTCTTGGTGAAAAAACGGGCGAAAGCAGGTCGCATATAAAGTATTTGATCGAAAAAGAAAAGGTATTAGTTAATAATACGGTTAAAAAAGCAGGCTATGCGCTTAAAGAAAACGATGAGTTAGCGATTTTTGAAGACGAAGCGCGAGAGTTGGATCTTACTCCGCAGAACATTCCTATTCATATAATCTATGAAGACGACGATATTGCCGTAATAAACAAAGCGCAAGGTATGGTTGTGCATCCTGCCGCTGGTTCTTATGATAGTACGCTTGTAAACGCGCTGCTATATCATCTCAAATCGTTGAGTTCTATAAACGGAGTGGTGCGTCCGGGAATAGTGCACAGGCTTGATAAAGATACTTCGGGGCTTTTGGTAATAGCCAAAAACGACGCTTCGCATATTGATCTGCAAAAACAAATCGCAAGCAAATCGGCTAAAAGATTTTATTTCGCTTTGGTTGACGGATCTTTAAGCAAGGACGAAGGCGTGATCGAGACGTTGATAGATAGGTCTCAGAAGGATAGAAAACTTATGGCGGTGTCGCGTAACAGCGGACGAATTGCTATTACTCATTATAAGGTGTTGGAGAGATTTTCGCGATATACGTTGGTGGAATACGAGTTGAAAACGGGAAGAACTCATCAAATAAGAGTACACAGTAAACATATAGGGCATCCGGTAGTTGGGGATAGTCAATACGGCGGAAGTAATAAATTCGGGTTGAACGGTCAACTTTTACATGCGCATAGGCTTATACTTACGCATCCGAAAACAGGCGAAGTTATGACTTTTGACGCGCCGCTGCCCAAATATTTTCAAGACGTTTTGGATAAACTTCGCGGGTGATTTTGACAGAAAATTTATAACGATATTATATCGATTTATAGAAAAACCGAGTTTCCTCGGTTTTTTCTTTGCTATACGTCGATTTGCTATTTTGCTAAATATTCTTCGTGTCGATTGGGGGAAACGTAAGCTGTCTTGTAAGTGGTGTAGAGTACCATACCTGGTTTGCCTGACGGGTGTCTTTTTAGGTTTCGACGGAAAGTGTAATCGCATTCTTGCTTTGCATTGTTTCCCAATGAGTAAAAAACTGCTATTTCGCAAGCGATTTCAATTACTTTGTCAGGAATTGTTCTTCCTTCGGCAAATACTATTACGTGACTGCCGTGCGCTTTTTGGGTATGAATCCACAAATCTCCGCCATTTGCGACTTTGAAAGTAAGTTTGTCGTTTTGAATATTATTCTTACCTACCAGTATGACAAAGTCGTCGACTTCGTAGGCAATAGGCTGAGACGGTTTGTATTTAGTTTTTTCAATTTTGAGTTTTTTCAACGCGCCCATATTAGCCAGTTCCTGTTGCAACTCTGAGATTTCGTCGGCAGTGGAGCATAGCGCAATAGCCGGAGCAATAGAATCTAGGTATTGCAAATCGTCTTCAAGTTGCTCGATATGTTTGTTGACAACAGAAAAGGTCCTTTTCAGTTTAGCGTATTTTTTATAAAAGGCTTGTGAGTTTTGTTGGGGCGTAAGCCTTTCGTCAAGTTTGATTTCTATAGTCGGACAATTTGGATCGTAATAATCTATCACTTGAGCCGTTTTATCGCCCTTTTTTATTGAATAAATATTTGACAGGATCAAATCGCCGTACTTTTTGATGTCCTCGGCTTGCTTGCATTCTTGAAGTTTTTCATTGTTTTTTGCCAATTTTGAAAGAATTTTTTTGCGTTGGGAAGCGTATGCTTTTTGCAAAAATTTAGTTTTGTCCGCTCTGCGTTCAATTCTGTCTTTTTCAACGGTGCAGAGCAAGACGCCGTCGTTGAGCGATTTTACTTCTTGCAGGTTTTCATAATCGGAGTACTTTTTAACAAAAAAATCAGTATATGCGTCGTTTTGTTTTAATACGCAAGGACGGTAGCTTTTTGAGTCGTAAATGTTGCAATATTCATTGAGAACGTCGGTAATTTGATTTATTTGACGCTCGGACAGTGTGTTTGAGTTGTTTGGAATATTGCATTCGTTTAATATCTGCTTTGCCGTTATCAGCGCAAGTCCCGATATTCCCGATATTAAAAATTTTGCGAGATCGTTGCCGTCGTAGTTCTTCAAAAGTTGAGTTATCTTTTCTCTGTTGCTTGGCAAAAGTTTGCTTTGCGGAGGCAGAGAATACTTAGCGCCCGGCAGAAGACAGCGCTTTGTCATCGTGTCGTAAGATACTTGTTTGAGAGTGTCGGAAATCACGCCGTTATTCTTGACAAGTAAAATATTTGAATATCTGCCCATCATTTCGGCGATAAGCGCAAAGTCGACTTTGTCGCGCATTTCATTGTGAGAGGTGATGTGAAAACATATTATTCTGTCTTCGGCAAGAGTAGTAACGGAATTTATTATTCCTCCTGTGAGATGTTTTCTCAAATGCATACAAAACGACGGCGCTGTAAGGGGATTGGATTTTTTGTCGCCGCCGATATGGACTCTCGGATTGTTTGCGTTGCAAGAGAGCGTGAGCAATTTTGTCGCGCCGTTCGAGCGGATATTCAACCCGACTTCGTCCTTTTCAGGCATATTTACTTTGTCTATTTTGCTGTCTTTGACAAGAGCGTTTATCTCTTGCGTAAGAGCGTTTATTGTAATGTAATCGTTTGGCATATTTTCCGCCCTAAATATAATTTTGTTGTTCAAAACTACAAAATTACTGTTAAATATTTTATCGTATTTATTATAAAATATAATATAAATTATTGCAATAATAATTGCATTATTTTATTTTATATGCTAAAATCATTAAAGTGAATGTAAAACGAACAACTTTTAGGAGATACATATATGAGTTACACAGTAGAAAATTTAGAGAAAAACAAGGTCAAAATCGTTGTCAAAGTAGAACAGCAGGCTTGGCAAGACGCTATACAAAAGGCGTATGAGAAGACCAAGAAAGATTATCAGTTGGGCGGTTTTAGGAAGGGACACGTTCCGTTTAAGGTATTGGCAAATACTTACGGAGTAGGCATTTTCTTTGAGGACGCATTGGATATCATTTTGCCGAAAGAATACGGCGCGGTACTTGATAAAGAAACGGGTATCGAACCTGTTGACAGACCTGATATCGATATCGTTGCTATCAGCGACGCAACTCTCGAATTTTCCGCAGTTGTACAATGTAAGCCTGATTTTAAACTTGGCGCTTATACCGGACTTGAATTCAAAAAGGACGCGGTAGAAGTGAGCGAAGAGGAGATCGAAGCGGAGATAAAGGCTAAGCTCGACGAGGCGGGAGCATGGATACCCGTAACCGATAGACCTGCAAAGAAAGGCGATCAAGTCACAATAGATTACAGCGGAAGCGTAGACGGCGTTAAGTTTGACGGCGGAACGGCGGAAAAGCAAACGCTTTTGCTTGGAAGCGGAAATTTTATTCCCGGTTTTGAAGAGCAGGTTGAGGGAATGAATATCGGCGAGGATAGAGATATCACCGTTAAATTCCCTGAAGAATATCACGAAAAGAGTCTCGCGGGAAAGGACGCTGTATTCGCTATAAAGTTGCACGAGATCACTTATAAAGAAGTTCCCGCGCTTGATGACGAGAGCGTAAAGGATATTTCCGAATTCGATACTGTGGCAGAATATAAAGAAAGCGTTAAAAAGAATATTTCCGAGAAAAAGAATTCCGAGTCGGAATCGAAACTTGAAAACGATATGATCGAAGCTATCGCTAAGAGTTCTGAGGTAGAAATTCCGCAGTGCATGATCGATAATCAAATCGAAGATATGATAAACGAATTTGAAAGCAGACTTCAATATCAAGGACTTAAAGCGGAAGATTATTATAAGTACACGGGTATGAAGAGGGACGATCTTAAGACTCAATACAAGGAGATGGCGGAGAAGAACGTTTTGTTTAGACTTACGCTTGAGGCGTTGCTCAAAGCAATTCAGATCCCCGTATCCGACGAAGAGATCAACGATAAGATCGCAGAGATGGCAAAGCAAGCCGGTAGAAGTGTTGAAGAATACTCTAAATATATCAACGATGAGTACAGAAACTATTTGAGAAACGACCTCATCACGACCAAATTATTTGAGTATCTTAAAAATAACAATACAATTAAATAATTGACAAATTTATTGTATATTACCGGTAATATTCTTTGGAAAACAAGATAATAATTAAGTGTAGGCTTAGTACTCTAAAGAACTTTACTTCAAGTCCGACACGATAATAACTATTATGTCGGACTTAATAATTATATAGGAGGGTTTTGGTATGAATTTGATACCTTACGTAGTTGACAAAACAGACAAAGGCGAGAGAAGTTATGATATATATTCTCGCTTGCTTGAAGACAGGATTATTTTTATTTCGGGCGAGATAACAGACGAAACGGCAAATACCGTTGTCGCTCAATTAATCTATCTTGAAGCAAAGGACGCTTCAAAAGACATAAGTCTTTATATAAACAGTCCGGGCGGAAGCGTAACGGCGGGATTGGCTATCTACGATACGATGAATTATATCAAATGCGACGTAAGCACGATTTGTATAGGAATGGCTGCGTCAATGGGCGCGTTCCTTCTTTCTTCCGGCGCGAAGGGCAAGAGATTTTTGTTGCCTAACAGCGAGGTTATGATCCATCAGCCTTTGGGCGGAGCTAAAGGACAGGCTTCGGATATAGTTATCACTGCAAATCATATTCAAAAGACCAAAGAAAAATTGACTAAAATATTGGCGGAAAACAGTGGCCAGCCGTTTGAAAAGGTGCTTGCTGATTGCGAAAGAGACAACTATATGTCTGCTCAGGAAGCGCTTGATTACGGACTTGTCGACAAAATTTTTAATAAGAGAGGTTGATTTTGGATAGTAAAAGAAAATGTATGCTCTGCGGAAGAATACTCTATGAGGATATAGATTGTATTATACCCGGAGCTGATCCGGAAGTCGGAATATGCTATGATTGCGTTGCGACGTGCGTTCAGATGATCAAGAAGGACGCGCTTGATCCGTATTCGGAAGACGGAGAAACCGCGCTTGGCAATTTGCTCAAACCTCATGAGATCAAGGAAAAACTTGACGAATATATCGTAGGACAGGAAAAAGCGAAAAAAGTTCTGTCCGTGGCTGTGTATAACCATTATAAAAGAATAAACTACAACAGCGACGACGTAGAGTTGGACAAGAGCAATATTTTGATGCTTGGACCTACCGGTAGCGGTAAAACTCTTCTTGCAAAAACTCTTGCTAAAATATTGAACGTGCCTTTTGCGGTAGCCGACGCTACTACGTTGACAGAGGCTGGATACGTGGGCGAAGACGTTGAAAACGTGCTTCTCAAACTCATACAGGCGGCTGATTATGATATCGAAAAGGCGCAACTCGGCATAATCTATATAGACGAGATCGATAAACTTGCGAGCAAAAGCGAGAATATGTCTATCACGAGGGACGTGTCGGGCGAGGGCGTGCAACAGGCGTTGTTGAAAATTATAGAAAGTACTCTTGCAAGCGTACCGCCGCAAGGCGGAAGAAAGCATCCCCAACAGGAGTGTATTCAAATAGATACGACGAATATACTCTTTATTTGCGGCGGCGCTTTTGTGGGGTTGGATAAGATAATCGATAAGCGACTTGACGGATCGGGACTGGGCTTTGGCGCAAAGGTCAGAGAGAACAATAAAGTAGGATACGGAGAGCTTATCGGAGACATCAAGCCGGACGATTTGATAAAATACGGACTTATTCCCGAATTTGTAGGAAGAATTCCGATAGTAGTCGGTTTGGATGCGCTTGATACGAATGCTTTGGTCAAGATATTGACCGAGCCTAAGAATGCGCCTATAAGACAGTATAAAAAACTGTTTGAAATAGACGGAGTGGAAATAGATTTTGATGACGACGCGCTTCAAGAGATCGCAAATCAAGCGATAAAACTCAATACGGGCGCAAGAGGATTGAGATCGGTACTTGAAAACATTATGTTGGAACTTATGTATGATATACCGACAGATGCGACTATCCAAAAGATAGTTATCACCAAAGACGTTGTCTGCGGTAAACAAGGACCTCAAATCATAAAGAAAAGTTAAAAAATCTAATAATTGTCCCTAATTTTTGCAGAATACGAATAATAATTTGATTTATTCGTATTCTTTGACTAAGGAGAAAATATGTCAAATACAAGAACATTGCCAATGGTGGCGCTTACGGACGAAATAATTTTGCCCGATACGGTCAGAATATTGGAAATTGTCGGCAAAAACAGTCGAGGAGCTTTAAGACACGCGTTCAAAGAAGGCGTACAAGTATTCATTTGTAAATTCGTAAAAGATAAAGATAAATTTGAAAGAATTGACGACGTAAATTGTTACGGCGCGCTTTGCGACGTCGTGGATTTTCAGGATAAAGTTGATAAATCCGTGGTACGTATCAAGGGCGTTGAGCGTATGCGATTGAGAGAGGTCTTTGAAATTGACGGAGACAACGTGATTTGGGCGGAAGTCGAGGAGAGTAAAGGGCAATTATTTGACGCAGAATTCAAGGAAAATCTTTATAAGAGTATAATCTATAAAGATATCAAGGCGTTGGAGAAATACGGATACCCCATAAAACAAGCTGTGTGGCTGGCATATGAGAAGATGTGCGACGTCTATTCTATAATGAATATGGTTGCCGATAGCGTAAGGGATTTGGATCGTCAGGAATATTTAAATGAGGACGATTGGGAGTTGAAGGCTCAAAAGTTGTCCGCTACTCTAAAAGTGGAAGTGTATAAACGCAATATTTTAAGAGATATAGATAAAAAGCTTGACGAAAATCTCAAAGAAAATCAAAAAGAGTTTTTGCTTAGAGAACAGATAAAGGTCATCAAAAAGGAACTTGGTGAGGATGATAGCGAGTTTGACAATTTGAAAAAACAGATTGCGGAGCTTAAAGCAAGCGAAGAAGTTAAGACGAAGCTTAATAAAGAAATCAGTCGCTTGGAAAAAATGAACGTCTCTTCGCCTGAGTATGCAATAATAAGAAACTATTTGGACGTTGCATTGTCATTGCCTTGGGGAGAATATACTGAGGATAATTATGATTTGGATCATATAAGAAGCATTCTTGACGAGGATCATTACGGTATAGAAAAAGTGAAAAACAGAATTATCGAAGCAATAGCCGTCAAAAAATTGGCGGGTAACAACAATAAAGCTCCGATAATCTGTCTTGTTGGTTCTCCCGGCGTTGGCAAAACGTCTATAGCGCAATCAATCGCTAGGGCGCTTGGCAAGGAGTATATTCATATGAGTTTGGGCGGAATTCGCGATGAGGCGGAGATAAGAGGACACAGAAAGACCTATATAGGCTCTATGCCTGGAAGAATAATTTCTTGTATGTCTAAGGCCAAGACGAGCAATCCGTTGTTTTTGTTTGACGAGATAGATAAAATGACTTCGGATATGAGAGGAGATCCGTCAAGCGCAATGCTTGAAGTCCTTGATCCTAATCAAAATGCAAATTTCCGCGATAATTACTTGGAATTGCCGTTTGATTTGTCCCAAGTTATGTTTATTATGACTGCAAATACGCTTTCTACGATACAAAAACCGCTGTTGGATAGAATGGAAATCATAGAAATGGACGGATACACGGTTTGCGAGAAGGTGCAAATTGCTAAGAGATATCTCGTGCCTAAGCAAAAGAAGCAGAACGGTATTGAGGAATGCGACGTAGCTTTTGAAGAAAGCGCGTTGGAAGCGATCATTGACGGCTATACGAGAGAATCAGGCGTAAGAGAGCTTGAAAGACAGATTGCCAACGCTTGTAGAAAAATAGCTACGAAGATCGTCGGCGGAGAAAATATCTCGTATATCGTCACGATTGAAAATCTAGAGGAGTATTTGGGCGTCAAGAAGTATCAGGGCGATAGCGAGATCGTCAACGGAGAAATCGGAGCGGTAAACGGACTTGCTTGGACCAGCGTGGGTGGAGTTACTATGCCTATTGAAGTGAGATTACTTCCTTACGGAAGTGGTAAGATACATCTTACCGGTAGTTTGGGAGACATAATGAAAGAATCCGCGGAAATTGCATTGTCGCTTATCAAGAGTAAGGCAAAAGAGTTGGATATTCAAGAAGATTTGTTTAATAAAAACGATATTCATATTCACGTGCCTGCTGGAGCAACGCCAAAAGACGGACCGAGCGCGGGAATTGCGCTTGCTACCGCTATATTATCGGCGTTTACAGGTAAGAGTGTAAAGGAAAATCTTGCTATGACCGGTGAAATTACTTTGAGAGGGAAGGTATTGGCGATAGGCGGATTGAGAGAGAAGACGCTTGCTGCGCAGAGAAGCGGTATAAAGACTGTTATTATCCCCAGTCAAAACAAAAAAGATATGCAGGAACTGCCGAAAGTCGTATTGGACGACATAAACTTCGTGCTGGCTGATAATATTGCTACGGTATTCGAGTGCGCGTGCGGAGTAAGTGTATAACAAATTAAGCAAAAGAGGGAAATATGGAAATAAAGCAGTGTAAATTTATTACTTCTGTCGCCAATTTTAAACAATGCGTTGATTATAATATGCCGGAGATTGCGATCGCCGGCAAATCTAACGTAGGCAAATCATCGTTTATCAATTACATAGTAAACAACAAGAGTATGGCAAAGACGTCGTCAACTCCGGGCAAGACTAGGCTTCTCAATTACTTTGAGCTCAATAAGGGGGAGCTGATGCTGGTCGATCTTCCCGGGTACGGATATGCTAAAGTATCGGGCGGAGTGAAGGATAATTGGGATGAATTGATAGGCGGATATTTGCTTTCAAGCAAGCGCTTGATCAACGTATTTTTGCTTGTGGATATTAGGCACGAGCCTACTGCTTTGGATAAACAAATGGTTGCGTATTTGCATCATTATCAAATACCTTTTACGGTCATTGCTACGAAAAGCGATAAATTATCGAGGCAGGCGAGTATAAAACAAAAGCAGATCATTGCAAAGCAATTATGCTTGGGCGTAGATAATATAATGATGATTTCTTCTCATGCAAAAGTCGGCAAAGAAGAGGTTTTGGCTAGAATCGAGCATTTGCTAAATACTTACAAATAGCCAATATTATTCTTAAAGATTTCTCAATTATCTCGAAATTTATAATAATTTACTCATTTTAATTGACAAAAGACTATTAATATTATAAAAAATGACAGATAATTATATTTTTAAATAATGCAAAATTTTTTTAAATTTATATTGAAAATTATAGGTATTTTTCATTGTTGCAAAAGACAGTCGTTTGGGATGTGTAACATAAATTCGCGTATTTGAATATATAATTGTGAGCATACAAATTTTGTGTGCCTTTATGACAATTATATAGGAGGAGTAAAATATGTCATTTTCCAACAACTGTAAGTCAGACAAAGTTCCTGGACCGATAAGGGGCAATGGCTTGAATGGCATTTGTGAGAGAGCGTGTATTCAGTGTGACAAAGTACTTGATATGTGTATGCGACAGGAGACGCTCGCCGACCTCAGTGTTACCATGACGGACGTGGTTCCCGCTACGGGACTTACGCCACCGTATACTTACGTCAGCGCGGTTTCGACTTCGACTCAAGCAACAATAAGCGATTTGATAGTAACTCCGATCGGGGACGATCAGTGTTCTTCGAGAGTGCAGTGTACTATAACAGTGCCTATACAGGTCAATTTTGTTGACGCTGCGGGAGTAAAAGGAACGGGAAGCGCTACGGTATCTGTGACAAGAGACGTCGTTCTTCATACGTCGGCGCCGTCGGTAATGCCTTATTCTATCGTTGCTACCGCTTCGCTTTACAGCGCAAAAGGTACATATGCGTCCGACAATACGTTTACGATCACCGCTTGCCTTACCACGATACTCAAAGTGATCGTGCAAGTTCATCTTTTGGTGCCGTCTTACGGATATTGTTATATACCGCCGTGCCAAGACTTCAACGAGCAGGTTTGCGACGGAGTATTCGACTTGCCGCTTTATCCGCAGGAATGCGGGGTTGAGCCGAGATGCAGATGTAATCTCAACCACAACTGAATCTGATTTCAATTTTATAAGGGTAGTAGAGAATACTACCTTTATATTATTATATTTTTGCGCGCATTAAAAAACAATAATACATTTGTTGTGATTATCGCAAAAATCTGCTATAATAGCAGTATGAGTATTTATGCTATAAGCGATTTGCATTTGTCTTTTTCGAGCGACAAGCCTATGGATATATTCGGGGCTTGTTGGGATAACTATTGGGAAAAAATATGCGATGATTGGCGGAGTAAAGTATGTGATAATGATACCGTGCTTATAGCAGGCGATATTTCTTGGGCAATGACGTTGGAAAATGCTCTTATTGATATAGCGGAGATTGCTAAATTGCCGGGTAAAAAAGTTTTTATAAAGGGCAATCACGATTATTGGTGGAATTCGCTTTCCAAAATAAGAAAAGCGTTGCCTGAGAATTTTTACGTAATTCAAAACGACGCTCTTAAAGTTGACGGGGCAATTATTGCGGGAAGCAGACTTTGGAATATGTCTTCGCAAGGCGCGGAGGACGTTAAGATACTTAAACGCGAAAAAAACAGAATGGAACTTTCTTTGAAAAAGGCGATCGAGCTAAGACAAGATGAAGAAAAGATCATTGTTATGTGTCATTTCCCGCCATTTGACGTTACTTTGGCTGATAATGAATTTACGGCTATGTTTGAAAGGTATGGGATATCTTCCGTGGTGTACGGACATTTGCATGGAAAGGACTGCCGCGCGGTAGGGTATTTGAATAAAAACGGTATATCATATTATTTGACTTCTTGCGATAAGGTCGATAACAAACTGGTTTGCATAACAGAATAAAGATCAAATATCAGATTATTATAATTATATAAGGCAAAACGGGACTCTTTTGAGAGCCCGTTTTTTATTGGCTTAAATAACTGCCGTAAGAAAAAACGAGTCTGCCGCGCTATCAAAAAAGGGTAATTTTTCCCAAACCGCAAAAAAGTTGCACATAATTTCCACATTTTTCCCAAAATGACGATTTTTGGGGAATTTTTTTGAAAAAATTTTGGAAGCTTAATTATAAAATATATTGATATTAATTTTTATTATATATTATATATATAATATTTAAGAATTACAACTCAAAAATTTTTTTGAAAATATTTGGGAAAAAAATGGAAATAATTCTTGACATCATTTTGTATATTGTGTATAATATAACTACGAAACGCAAAGGAGAAGCAGTGATGCCGTTTTATAATGAGTATTCGATACAAGCGGACGAACGCGGAAGACTTAGAATTCCGTCAGCTTTCAGAACGGCATTCGGCGATACCAAATTATTTGCGTTCAAAAACAAGAAAGGTTGCTATCTTAGAATTTTCGGAACGGATATACTCAACGCCATGGTGGCAGGCTTCGAAGGAAAAGTTCCGGTTGAGGAAACTCCGGCATCGAGAAGGATAAGAAGAATTTACAAAAACATTATCGACATAGAAGAAGATAAGCAGGGAAGATTTACGATTCCGCAGAAGTTGAGGGAACAACTCAAAATCGTCAAGGACGTAGTCTTCATAGGTATGGGTAACACGATAGAACTTTGGGCAAAAGAAGTTTATGAAGAATTCGAGGCTCAACTAGAAGCTGAAGAAGAGGACAACGAAGAATATTCGGATGAAGAGTTCGACGACTTCAAGTTCTAGGGTAGCGAAATGGAATTCAAACATATATCGGTAATGTTGGATGAGTGCATACAAGGACTTGATATAAAGCCGGACGGAATTTATCTGGATTGCACTCTCGGCGGCGGAGGACACAGCTTAGAGATAGTCAAAAGGCTGACAAGCGGAAGACTGATTGCCGTCGATAAAGACGAGGAAGCGCTTGAAAGCGCAAAACAAAGACTGAAAGCGTACGA
The DNA here is from genome assembly GCA_947174325.1 of uncultured Clostridia bacterium. GTDB lineage: Bacteria > Bacillota > Clostridia > Christensenellales > UBA3700 > RACS-045. Next base: position 13,836 of record CAMWIL010000015.1, on the reverse strand, counting down.
AGACAAGATCACTTATATTCACGACGACTTCAAAAACGCGATCGCAAGATTGGACGAATTAAAAGTGGATAAACTTGACGGAGTATTGATAGACTTGGGCGTATCTTCATATCAGTTGGACAACGGAGAAAGAGGATTTTCTTACAACGCGGACGCTCCGCTTGATATGAGAATGGACAGAGGACAGTACCTCAGCGCGTATAACGTGGTCAACGAGTACGACGAAGAAAGATTGGCGGATATAATTTGGAAATACGGAGAGGACAAACTTTCGCGGAAGATTGCAAGAAATATCGCCGAGCAAAGAAAGAAACAACCGATAAGCACGACGGCTCAGCTTGCCGAGATAGTGGAGAATTCATATCCGGCAAAATTGAGATGGAAGTTTGGAAATCCTTGTAAAAGAACTTTTCAGGCTATACGGATAGAAGTCAATGACGAACTCAAAGATTTAGACAAAGTGATAAATCAGTTGAGTCTGAGGTTGAAAATAAGTGGAAGAATTTGCGTAATTACTTTCCACTCATTGGAGGACAGAATAGTAAAAAGGGTGTTTGTGGAACTCAATAAAGAATGCATCTGTCCTCCGCATCAACCGATATGTACCTGCAACAAACGCAGAGAAGTGGAAATAATAACAAAAAAGCCGATCATTGCAAGCGAAGAAGAATTGAATGGAAATTCCAGATCGGCGAGCGCAAAGCTAAGGATTGCAAAAAGGGTGTAAAAAACAAAATAAAGTTAAAAATACAAACGGGGGTGTAAACTACGATGGCATTTATGGTTAAGAACAAAAGCAGACAGGAAGAATACGCAAATTACGAGCAGCAAGCTCCTGAAAGAGAAATTTATTTCAGACAAGCCAACGCTCAAACGGGATATGATTATTCCGATCAAAACTATGAATTCAGTACGCAGTATACACAGCAGCCGTACGGATACCAACAGAGCTATGCTCCGAGATTCGTATCAAGTTATTACCAAGATCAAGTTGATAGATATTTGGCAGGAGATCAAATGTCTAATCAAAATCATTACAGCAGAAACGGCGGTTTCGTAAGTCCGCAAGAGCAGTACAAATATGATATGTACGTGGGCGAGAACTATGATCGTAATGCTCAGGTAAAGAGAATTAACGATCAGAGAAGCGGCAAAATGAAAAAAAGAAACTTCAATTCCGATATGATAAAGATCGTAGTTACAATAATGGTAGTTGCGGTTTTGATATGCGGACTTTTGATAGCAAATCAGTTTTTATCAGGCAAAGAAGCTGCGGCTGAGAGCGATATCATTCAACCGGTTGACAGCGTCGTAGTAGCAAGCGCGTCCACTGCTGACGGTAGCGAAGTAATGCAGTCGATAGAAATGATCCCCGTATATGAATATGAGCAAAGCACGAATTGGTTTGACAAATTGTGCGATTTCTTAGGCGGAAAACTTAATTAAGACTTTCACACACTCCATCTTAATATATTTAACTACAAAAAGACGGCAACAGCCGTCTTTTTGTATGCTATAAAAGATGTTTTCGAATTTATTAAGCAGCGTATTTTTGAATTAATTTGAATATTTTTCAGCTTTTTCCAATAGTATATTGTAGAGCATTGAATAGAGGTGTGGTCTGTGGATAAAATATCGCATTTTAGTATAAAGAAAAAGCTTTTGATAAGTCTTGTGCTTATCGTTTTTATTTTTACATTGCTCTTTTGCCGGCTTTTTTATTTGCAAGTACTTTGGGGTGAAACTCTTCAATATCGCGCTTACGATCAGTGGACTAGAGAGTTGCCGTTTAGAGCGGATAGAGGAGATATTGTCGATGCGAACGGAGTCGTTTTGGCTCAAAGCAGTACGAGTTATACGCTCTATGCTCGTCCGAATGAACTCAAAGACGTAGACTATATCGCTTCAAGCATTGCCGATATATTGGGGATGAGTAAGGATAAACTTGCCGAGAAACTTTCCAAAAAAGGCGTAAGTGAAATTACGGTCGCAAAAAATTTGACTAAATCGCAAATGCTTTCGCTTATTTCGACCGACGTCAACGGATTATATCTTACCGCGAATAGCGATAGGTATTATACGTACGGTAATTTTCTTACGCAGGTGTTGGGTTTTACAAATAGCGACGGAGTTGGGCAGAGCGGCGTCGAATTGTATTACGACGATTATTTAAAAGGCGTCAACGGAGCATCTTATACTCAAACCGATCTTATAGGACGCAAACTTTCCTCAAACGTAACTACTTACGTTGATTCGGTCAAGGGAATGACTACGCATTTGACGATCGATTACTATATGCAGAATTTTGCGCAAAAAGCAGTAGAAGACGCGCAAAAAACTTATAATTCAAATTCTGCAAGCTGTATTATTATGAGCGCAAACACCGGAGCGGTATTGGCAATGGCAAGCGCGCCGACTTACGATCTTAACGATATCCCAAGAGACGATATGGATCTGCTTTTGAAAGGATCGAGAAATTTATTGGTCAATGACGTATATGAACCGGGATCTACGTTCAAGATACTTACGTCCGCCATCGGTCTGGAAGAAAACGCAATAAAGAATTCTTATTATTGCGGAGGAAGCGCGACGGTTGACGGTCAACGTATAAAATGCTGGCGCAGTATCGGACACGGCAGTCAAAATTTTCAACAGGGAATTCAAAATTCGTGTAACTGCGTATTTATGGATATTGCGCTTACTGTCGGCAAGAATACTATGTACGATTATTTTTCCAAGTTCGGTATAGGAACGAAAACGGGAGTTGACGTAAGCGGCGAGGCGAGCGGCATCATGTTAAATCTAGACAGAGTTCAAAACGTGGATATTGCAAGAATAGGTTTCGGTCAGGCAATTGCCGTGACGCCTATTCAGTTGGCAACTGCGGTTTGTTCTGTCGTCAACGGCGGAAAACTATATACTCCTTACGTGGTTGATAAAATCGTTGACGTCAACGGCAATACTGCGTATTCGCATGCTACTACGGTAAGAAATACCACTGTCAGCGAATCAACTTCGTCAACAATGAAGGAATATCTTTATTCGGTAGTATCCGAAGGCGGCGGCAAAAACGCTTACGTCGCAGGGTATAATATCGGCGGAAAGACGGGAACTGCGCAAAAATATGAAAACGGAGCTATCGCGCAAGGCAAATACATATCTTCATTTTTGGGATTTACAGACGTTGGCGACGATACTTTGGTCTGTCTTCTTTTGGTAGACGAACCGCAGGGGTATTCTTATTACGGAAGTATTGTAGCCGCGCCTTTTGTCGGCAAACTGTTTTCAAATATTTTTGCTTATAAAAATATCGCGCCGACGTACAAGGAAGGCGAGGATTTGGGATATACCGAGATTGAAATGCCTGATATCACGGGGATGTCGATAGCCGACGCTTTGGTTGTTCTCAAAAAATTAGGGCTTGATTACGACTTTGCGGGAGAGGGCGGAAAAGTCAGTTATCAATTTCCTGTCGCAGGTCAAAAAGTGCGAAGTAACGCGGTGGTATTTTTCTCGACCGAATAGCAAGGTATAACAAATAAAAATGATGAATTTTTCTAATATGTGCCTATAATGTCGAAGATTGTTAAAGGTATTGCAATGGAAAATCTTATATATTATTATAATTAAAAATAACGCGTAATAAAAGGAGAAACTATGTTATTAAGCAAGTTACTTGAAAGATGCGATGTTCTTGATATCAGCGGTGATAAGGAGATACAAATAGATCAGATCAAGATAAATTCAAGAGAAGTAAACGAGGGAGATTGCTTTATTTGTCTTGTAGGCGCAAATTCCGACGGTCATAATTTTGCAAACGAAGCGATTGCAAGAGGAGCGCGGGCGGTGATATGTTGCAACGACTATGCAAATTCGCTTGCAACGGTCGTTAAAGTAGAAGACACTCGCAAAGCTTACAGCGTTATAGCAAGCAATTTTTACGGAAATCCATCCGAAAAGTTGAAGATAATCACGGTAGTCGGAACAAACGGCAAATCCACGACTGCGTACGTGGTCAAAGAACTTTTGGAACGCAACGGTATATCTTGCGGTTTGATAGGCACAATGTATTATGAGTATAACGGGATAAGACTCTCGTCAAATCTTACGACGCCCGATCCGATAGTATTGCAAGAACTTTTTGCAAAAATGTTGGCGAGCGGAGTGGAATACGTCGTTATGGAACTATCCGCTCACGCAATATATCTAAATAAACTTTACGGCGTATGCAGTGAAATGAGCATATTTACGAATTTATCGCAGGACCATTTGGACTTCTTCGGAAATATGAACGAGTACGGCAAATGTAAAAAGAGTTATTTTGATAAGAAAAATACCAGACTGGCGATAATAAACGTTGACGATGCTTTGGGATTGGAAATTATAAAAGAAGAAAAGTTGCCGATAATTACTTACGGATTGGAAAATCCAAGCGACGCTTTTGCAATAAATATTTCGCAGACTGCTTACGGCGAGACTTTTGTTGCTAATATTCTAGACGACATTTTGGATATTGATTGCAAATTTTTCGGCAAATTTAATATCTACAATTTGCTCGGAGCTTTGGTGGCGGTCAAAAAGATAGGATTGAGCAACGCGCAGATAATGAAGTCTTTGAGAGAGATCGACGCTCCCGACGGAAGATTTAACGTCGTAAAGAAATCGGGCATAACTTACGTTGTCGACTTTGCGCATACTCCGGACGGTATATTTAATCTTTTGAAAGAAGGAAGAGGTATGACTGACAAAAGAGTCATAACGATTTTCGGTTGCGGTGGAGACAGAGACGTGACTAAGCGTCCTATTATGGGCAAGATCGCAAGCGAAATGAGCGATATCGTCATTGTGACTTCCGACAATCCTCGCACGGAGAGCAGAGAGGGAATAGCGGGAGATATTTTGCAAGGCGTAAACCCTAGAGGGAAATTGTACGTTGAGCTGGACAGAGCTAAGGCCATTAAATTGGGTATGGAACTCGCCGACGAGGGAGATATCGTATTTATCGCCGGCAAAGGAAGCGAGAATTATATAGATGAGAACAACATCAAAATTCCTTATAGCGATATGCAAGAGGTAAGGAAGTGGCTCGGCTGATTGGGAGGCAAGATGAGTGAAGAGATAAAATTTTTACTTGCAATTATATCGTCGTTTGTCTTGGCGATGGCGCTTTCTCCGCTTATAATAAGGCTGATGAAAGCGCTAAAAGCGGGACAGCCAATATTGGAATACGTGGACAAGCACGAGGGAAAGAGCGGTACGCCTACTATGGGCGGCATAATATTTTTGTTGCCTATGGCTATTATTACTCTTTTGTTTAGTATAAACGGAGAGAAGATGGGGATCGTCGCAATGGCGATCACTTTGAGCTACGGACTTATAGGTTTGTTGGACGATTTTATAAAAGTAAAATTCAAACACAACAAAGGACTGAAAGCCTATCAAAAAGTCATAGGGCAGTTGGGTATAGGAATAATAGCGTCATTTTACTGTTATAAAAACGCTTTTATCGGTTCTACCATAGAATTGCCTTTTACCGACAAAGTCATAGACTTGCAATGGTGGTTTGTGCCTTTGTGTCTTTTTGTTTATATTGCTATGACCAACGCAGTCAATTTGACTGACGGCTTGGACGGATTGGTCGGAAAGACGTCTTCGGTCAACTTGGTCTTTTTTGCGATAACGGTCTACGTCGTTTATGCGTCGGCTTCAAATTTGGGAGATACGTTTTATTCGCAGCAGTTGGTTTCGCTTGAATATTTCGTTTGCGCTTTATTGGGATCGACGTTGGCGTTTGTTTGGCATAACAATTATCCTGCCAAAATTTTTATGGGCGATACGGGATCGCTTGCGATGGGCGGAGCATTGGCGTGCATAGCAATTTTTATTTCCCAACCGCTTATTCTTCTGTTTGTAGGCATAATGTATATAGTTTCGTGCATATCAGTAATATTGCAGGTGATCAGTTTTAAGGTCAGAAAAAAGAGGATTTTCCTCATCGCGCCTTATCACCATCATTTGGAATATAAAGGTGTTCACGAGAACAGAGTTGTAGGTTTTTACGCAATAGTGACTTTCATTATGAGCGGAGTAGCTTTGATTTCTGTCCTCGTATAGGAGGCAAAAATGCAAAAAGCTCTCGTTGTCGGTTTCGGCGTAAGCGGAAAGGGCGCAGTTCAGCTTTTGTTACGTCAAGGCATGGAAGTAAGCGTGTATTCGGATGACGAAATAGATTTATCCGATTACCCGCAAGTAAAAAACGTAAGCAAGGTTGGCGAGTACGAAGCGGTAGCGGATAAGGATATAGTTGTTATCAGCCCCAGTATAGAAGTCACTCATAAGATCGTTGAGTACGCTAAAAGATTCAACGTGCCGGTGATAGGCGAGATAGAGCTTGGATATAGATATTGCAAAGGCGGGATAATTGCAATAACCGGTACAAACGGTAAGACGACTACGACTAAGTTGATCAACGAGATGATCAATGCGGGCGAAAAAAAGTCGTACGCGCTCGGTAATATAGGCGAATCGTTTTGCGCGAATGCCGATAAAATTTCAGAAGACGAAATAGCGGTGTTGGAAGTTTCGTCATTTCAGCTAGAAAGTATAAAGCAGTTCCGTCCGAGAATTTCCGCTTGTCTTAACATAACTCCCGACCATTTGGAAAGACATAAGAGTTTGGAAAACTACGCGATGGCGAAGTTTAACGTTTTTATCAATCAGGGTATGGGCGATTGCGCCATACTGAATTATGACGATCAAATAGTTAGAGATTTCTACGACGATATTTACGGAGAAGTATTTTTCACAAGCGCAAAGACCGAGGTCAAAGGCGCGTATTTATTCAACGGCAAAATTATCGTGAATATTGACGAGCAGTATGAATTTATGGACGTTGACGATATACCGCTCAAAGGCGAGTATAATTATCAAAACGTAATGACCGCAATCCTTGCTTCCAAATTGATAGGTATAGAAGATAAGTACATAAAAGACGCGATCGCAAAATTTCATCTTCCAAGATACCGGAACGAATATATCGGCTCGGTAAACGGAATAGACGTTTTCAACGATTCCAAGGCGACGAATATTGACAGCGCTATCAAAGCGTGCAACTCTATGCAGGGCGATACCGCTCTGATCGTCGGCGGTTACGATAAGGGCATTGCTTACGACGGCTTTTTTGCAAATCTTCCCGATAGAGTTAAGCATATTATCGCTACTGGAGACAACGTTTATTCTATTATGCAGTTTTTGCCTTCCTATCACGAATACACTTTTGAAATAACTTCTTCTTTGGAAAGAGCTACGGAACTTGCGCTGCAAAAAACCGTAAAAAATATTTTGTTTTCGCCTACGACTTCGAGTTTTGACAGATATTCGAGTTACATCGAGCGAGGCGAACACTTTGATATGATCATTGCAAATTTGAAAAACTAAGCGAGGGCAGAGTGTGAACAAAAGGTTTTCAATTCGGAACAAAACGTTGGTGGCTTGCGCAATAATTCTCTCGCTTATCGGTTTGGTGATGCAATACAGCGCAAGCAGTTACGGCGCTCAAAATCAATTCGACGACGCTTTTTACTATGTAAAAAAACAAGCGATCGCTTTGGTCTTCGCGATAGTAGTGTTATACGCTATGAAATTCGTAAAGACCGATTGGCTTAAAAAATTCCGTTATCCTATTTTGGGCGTAGCGCTGGTATTGCTTGCTCTCGTATTCGTGCCTAAGATAGGTGTGGAAAATTACGGAGCGAAAAGATGGCTCAATTTGGGATTTACTACAATGCAACCGTCGGACGTCGCTAAATTTGCTCTGGTGATTTTTATTGCCGGTTGTCTTGACAAAAAGAGTATGCTTACTTTCAAGAATATGCTTCCCGTACTATTGGCAACTTGTGCAGTTTGCGTTTTGATAATGCTTGAACCTAATATGTCCGTTACGATGTGCGTTGGATTAGTGGTCATCATTTTGCTGTTTGTCGGAGGATGCAGGCTCAAACAATTTCTTATTATGGCGATCCCCGTTGCGTTAGGCGTCGTAGGACTGATTTTCCTTGAACCTTACAGAGTAAAAAGACTTATGGCGTTTATCGATCCTTGGGCGTCGCCTCTCGGAGAAGGATATCAGCTCATACAGTCGTATTACGCGCTCGGCAGCGGAGGACTGTTCGGATTGGGACTTTTCAATTCCCGTCAAAAGTATCTTTTTCTTACGTTTGCTGAAAGCGATTTTATTCTCTCTATAATCGGCGAAGAACTCGGTTGGGTAGGCTGTGTCGCAGTACTTTTGATATTTATAGTGATGATAGTTTGCGGAATAAAGATATCAATGAGGGCAATTAATAGATTCGATTGTTATCTCGCCGCAGGGGTCACAGCGATCATAGCGGTGCAAACAATGTTGAACATCGCCGTCGTGTCGGGAAGTATTCCGCCTACGGGGATTCCTCTTCCGTTTATAAGCAACGGCGGGACGTCGCTCGTTTGTTTTATGGCAGGCATAGGTATTTTGGAGAATATCGACTCTAAATCACAATGCGGTTATCTCAATCATAAAATGTATTGAGATCATAGCATATTCTTGCCAGGGTATGCCTATGCTTATTACTTATGGGAGAGAAATATGAAAGAATACATAATAAATGGCGGTCGGATGTTGGAGGGCACCGTGGATATTCGCGGCGCTAAAAACAGTATTTTGCCTCTTTTGGCCGGCAGCATTTTGACAGATGAAATTATAGTACTGCACGATTGCCCGCATATCAGCGATGTGGACAGTATGATAAATATACTAGAAGGATTGGGAAGCAAGATCATACGAAAAGACAGGGACATTATCGTTGATAGCAGCGGAGTATGTAATTCTCAAATACCGAGTTCGTTGGCAAAAGAATTGCGTTCTTCGATCTTTTTGCTTGGATCGCTTCTTTCAAGACTGAAAAAGGCAAAAGTCGCCTATCCGGGCGGTTGCGATATAGGTCTAAGACCTATCGATATACATATAGCAGGATTGAGAGAACTCAATATAGATATACAAGAACAGGGCGGATTTATAATATGCAATTCGCAAAATGCGAAGAGCGCAGACGTAGTGTTGGATCTGCCTAGCGTAGGCGCTACGGAAAATCTAATGATGTCGAGCGTGTTTATCAAAGGAAAGACGGTCATAAGAAATTGCGCAAAAGAACCCGAGATTGTCGATTTGCAGAAATTTCTCAACGCTATGGGCGCAAAGATCCGCGGAGCGGGAACGAGCGTTATAGTTGTAGAGGGCGTCGACAAACTTCACGGCGTGGAATATACTCCTATACCGGACAGGATAGTGGCGGGAACTTACTTGATCGCAACGGCTATGTGCGGCGGTAACGTAGAGCTTCGCAACGTCAACAGCGAACATATCTCTTCGCTTATATCAAAATTATCAAAAACCACTTGCAAAGTATATGTCAAAAATGATAGAATAATAATCAAGAGCAAGGGGCGTCAAAAAAGTCTTGATTGTATCGAAACAATGTACTATCCGGGCTTTCCGACTGACTTGCAATCTCAAATCATGGCAATGCAGACTGTATCGCGGGGTACCAGCGTAATAGTCGAGAATATTTTCGAGACACGTTTCAAGACGGCAAGCGAACTTAAAAAGCTCGGAGCGGACATAACGATCAAGGGCAGAGTCGCAGTCGTAAAAGGCGTTAAACAACTTGTCGGCAGCGAAGTTATCGCAACCGATCTAAGGGGAGGAGCGTCTTTGGTGTTGGCGGGTTTGGTAGCTGACGGAGAAACGATCGTCAAGGATATTCACCATATCGACAGAGGTTATGAGGATATGTCGTTGGACTTGTCGGCATTGGGAGCAAATATAAGAAGGACATAAAATGCACAAAAGACTTTGGGTTATTTTGGCTGTAATAGCGTCGGCGGTTGTGTTGGCGGTCGTATTGGGTACTTTGTTTTCAATAGGCGGAGTAGACGTAAATACTACCAATAATATTACACTATCCGCCGAGCAAAAGTCGGAAATTATCGAGTTGAGCCAAATCAAGAAAGGCAAAAATATATTTTCGGTTGACGAAGGTATTGCGATCGGCAATATCGAACTCAATCAGCCTACTCTCAAAGTCATTTCCATAGAAAGAAAATTCCCTAATAAAGTAGTGATTTACGTGACCAACAGAACGGCGGTGTTTTCTTGTAGGACTGAAGACGGTCGTTACGCTGTCTTGGATAGAGAATTCAAGGTAATTGCTTTTTCGAATACCGAAAATTCTTCGCTTACGAAATTGAGCGGATTGGATGACGTAAACTTTGAACTGGGACAAGTCGTCGAATATAAAAACGGCTTGCTCGTAAATATGGTTAGGGGCGCGGAAAGATGTTCGTTCATCAACGAGAGGTTTTATACGTTCTTTCCTAAGGTAGACGTCGGAGACGACGTGATAAATTTGACTACAAACAGCGGCGTAATAATGCAGTTGCCCATATCTTCCAATATAGACGAAAGCATAGTTGGATGCTATAATTTTTATTTGCAAAAGACGAGCGAGCTGGGCAAGAGCAGCGGATTTATCCGTCTTAAAGACAGCGGTTGGAAGTGGGAACCTGCGGAATAAAATATTTAATTGTAAAAATACAGAATTTTGTCTGATTTTGTCTTAAAATCTTATCATTTCCTTAAAAAATTTATATGAGCCATTGACTTTTATATTATTATAATATTATAATAAATATATGAGGGAAGAATTTGCCGTACTTGACGTAGGATCGGGAAAGTTGAATTTTGTCGTGGGAACTAAATCGGCCGACGAAATATTTTTTGTTAAAAATTTCGCTACTGTCGAATATCCCGGATATTTCAACGGAGAATGGGTCGCGCCGGACAGGCTTAAAAGCGATATAGAAAGCGTTATCGAAAAGAGCAAATTCAACTTCAAAATTAAGACGCTATACGTCAGCGTTCCGTCGGAATTTACTTTTGTGAGAACAAGCGGACTTTTGTCCGACGCGGGCAGAAGCAAGACGATTACGTCGTCCGCTATCAAAGATATTCATAAAAAGGCGGAATCTTTCAAAGTCAACGGCTATACGGCGCTTTGTTCTTCTGCTTTGGAATACGTACTTGACGGCGACAGACGTTTGATCCATCCGATAGGTGAGATAGCCAAGAACATTTATGCGAATATGTCGTATATCTTCTGTAAAGACGAATTCGTTCGTTCGATTTATAAAATTGCGACTGAACTCGGCTTTAAGTACGTAAGATTTGTGGACGGCATTTGGGCGGAAGGCACTCAACTTATAGATGAAGATTATCGAGTTGGCGGAGCGGTGTTGATAGACGTCGGATATGCCTCAACGACTTTTGCGTTGATTGAGGGCGACGGAATAAAATTCAAAAAAGATTTTCCTTTCGGAAAAGGTTTTTTGACAGACGCGTTGGCAACTGCGCTCAACGTGGATTATGAAGTCGCCAACGAACTTTTGCCTAAAATCACGTTGAATATAGAAAGCGACGATATGAGCGTATACCAATACAACGTCGGAAATACAAAATTCGAGAGCAAAGCAAAAGAGATAAATTCATTTCTGCATTCGTATATTTTGTCCGAACTCGTCGACTTTGTAAATTCGTGCGTCGAGGAGATAAAAGAGCTGGACAAGATGTCGGTTGCGCAGAGCGCTTTTGGCGCAAACGCTTTTCCGTCGATCAACGATCTTACCCAATTTTTCCTTGTCGGTGGCGGTATTAGCGAGATTAGAGGCGCGGCGAACTTTTTTGCGAGAGCGCTTTCAAGAGAAGTGAAGTTGCTCACGGCAGGCACGGCGGGTTGGGACAAGCCGTATTACGCGTCGACGTTCGCGACGTTGGAAATTGCGGATAAAATGAGTCAGAAAAACAGTCTATTAGAGAGATTATTCAGATAAATTAGGAGGTTTTGTTATGGAAACTGCTACAAAGATAAAAGTCGTCGGAGTGGGCGGATGCGGCGCAAATACTGTCAACAGTATGATAGATGCCGGAGTAAAAGACGTAAGTTTTTACGTTGTCAACACCGACCTTCAACATTTGAATATGTCAAAAGCTCCCGCTGAACATAGAATACAGATCGGCGTAGAGTTGACAAAAGGTCAGGGCGCAGGCGCAAAGCCGGAAATAGGAGAAAAAGCGGCGGAAGAGTCAAGAAAAGTTCTTACGGATATGCTTGAAGGCACAGACCTGTTGTTTATTACGGCAGGAATGGGCGGCGGCACGGGTACCGGAGCATCGCCTGTTATTGCAAAATACGCAAGAGAAGTCAATCCCGAAATGCTTATAATTTCTATCGTTACTAAGCCGTTTAGATTTGAACGCAATAAAATGCAAGTCGCCGAAAAGGGAATCACGAAGCTTCAAGAATACGTTGATTCATTGATAATAATTCCTAATCAAAAGTTGTTTGACAACGATAGAAACGCCATCTTTATGGACGCGTACGCAGGAGCTGACGATATTCTCAAAAATTCAATCAGAAGCATAAGCGATCTTATTAATTATCCAAGCATTATCAACGTCGACTTCGCAGACGTAAAGACAATAATGAAAGGCAAGGGATATTCCCATATAGGTATGGGAGAGTGCGAGGGCGAAAGCAATTCCGATAGAATGGTAAAAGCTGTGAAAATGGCTGCAAATGAAGATACGTTAAATACAAGTATTGCCGGCGCAACGGGACTTATTTTCAGTATCCAAACAGGTCTTGATTTGACTTGTAAAGAACTTGATGAAGCTGACGCGTACATAGCAAGTTTGGTATCCAAAGACGTAAATTATATCTTTGGTCACAGTTATGATCAGTCTATGAACAGAAAGGTCAGGGTAACGCTTATAGCAACAGGTTGTACCTCCGACAATATTCCGCGCAACGGGAATATGATGAACGGCGGTATAAGACCGAATTTTTCGGGTATGCGCGGTGGAGTAAATCCTCAACCTAGCGGTTTTGATCCCAATCAGAGACCGCAAGTTCCGCCGAGACCGCAACCTCAGCAAATGCAAAGACCGCAGCAGCCTCAACCTCAACAACCGACTAGGATAGATTCGGTTCCAAGGCAGGAACAGTCTAAGGATATTCCGCCTTTTATGAAGAGATTGCTCAATAGAAAATAAATTATTTATAGGCATATAATACTATTATGCGGTTATTATATTTAGACCGTTTGTAGTTTGTTTGTCATAAGTTTAATAAAAAAGCTTGATATACGTCGATTATACGGTAGTCGGGTGCTGATATTTATTTTGCGCTCAACACTAATTTGCTATAACGACGTATAATTTATATAATTAGGAGGTCAGTGTTTTGCACAATTTTAAAATTAAAACGGATAGATTAATATTAAGACCGCTCAGCATGGCAGACGCGCAAGACGTATTCGAATGGGTAAGCGACGAGAGAGTCGCCAAGTATATGATTTATCCGACTTATAAAAATATAGAGAAAGTCGAAAATTGGCTTGAATCTGTCCAAAACGATAATAGCGTCTATGAATTCGGATTTCAGCGCATCAGCGATGGAAAACTGATTGGAGCAGGTAATATTAGATATGATCAAAATATCGATCGGTGGATTTTTGGGTATAATTTACGTTTTGACTGTTGGGGGAAAGGATACGCCACAGAGGCGACAAAAGCAATGATCGAATTTGTCCGCGTTAAATTTAATGCGCGTAAATTTGCATCAGAGCATTGCGAAGAAAATATAGCGTCCGGAAACGTTATGAAAAAATGCGGTCTTAAATTTGTTGGATACGGCGAGTTTGAAAAATTGGACGGTAGTTGTCGTCAACGCTCAATGAAATACG
>CAMWIL010000014.1 GCA_947174325.1 uncultured Clostridia bacterium | reverse complement strand
CTTTACTACGGTAAATAATTATTGTAGAATATTATTGCATAGAAAATATTGCATTGAGAGGATTTATGAACAAAATTTATAGATTTGGAAGCGGTCTTCGCTTGGCGTATAAGTATTCGCCTTCGGTAAGATCTGTCGGAATAGCCGTGATGACGGGCGTAGGAAGCGGAAACGAAACGCATAACAACAACGGTATATCGCATTTTATAGAGCATATGTTTTTTAAAGGAACGAAAGACAAAAGCGCTTTTGAAATTGTGGAATATATCGACGGAATAGGAGCGCAAATAAATGCGTTCACTTCAAAGCAGACTACTTGTTTTTATACGCTATCTATCGACACGCAAGCGGAAAATTGCGCTCGAGTTTTGAGCGAGATACTATTTGAGTCTACGTTTGACGAAAATGAGATGGAAAGGGAAAAAGGCGTTGTTCTCGAAGAAATATCTATGTGCGAGGACGATAATTCTGACGTCGTCTTGGACTTGCTTGCGGAAGGGTATTTCGGAAAGAATCCGCTTGGAATGACTATTTTAGGAGAGCGTGACAACGTCAAGAATTTTACTCGTAAAGATTTGATAGATTATATCTCGAAAAATTATTGCGCTGAGAGCAGCGTAATATCCATAGTGGGAAATATAACTTTTGACAGCGCAAAACAGTTGGTCGAAAAATATTTCGAAGGTAAATTTTCGTCGAATTGCAAACGCAAGTGGCAAGACGTTCGGCATGATACTGTAAGAAGCGTTAAAAGCAAATTCAAAGATATTGAGCAGTCGAATATCGCTATAGGCTTTCCGGCATTCGAATATGATAGCAAATATTCAATGGCAGAATTATTGGTCAATACTATAGTAGGCGGAGGAATGAGTTCTAGACTATTTCAAGAAGTAAGAGAAAAAAGAGGGCTCGCATATAACGTCTATACCTACAATTCGTCATATATAAACAACGGACTTTTGTCGCTTTATATAGGAACTAACGTAGAATCTGTAAAAAAGTCGGTTGAGTGTACGGTCAAACTCATAGAGGAGTTGAGGAAAAACGGACTTACCAAAAGAGAACTGGAAAGGGGCATCGAACAACTAAAAGGCTCTTACGTATTAGGACAGGAAAGTACTGGCGTAATGATGAGAGTAAATGCTAAGAACGTGCTTTTCTCCGATAAAATATTCGATATAGACGAAAAGATCAAGGAAATCGAAAATATCACTCTTGAACAGACTAAAGACGTCATTGACTATTCCTATGATTTGAGCAAGGCAAGTTTGGCGTATATAGGCAAAAAGCCTAAATGCGAGATAGATAAGTTGATTTGATAAGTATTTATTTGCTCGATAGCGTTTGATAAAAGATAGGCTGTCCTATCTTTTTTCATATTTGTGGAAAAGATCAAATTAATGTCGAATTATCAAATTTAATTGTGAAAACACGCTGTAAATGTGTAAAAATTCAGACATATGGACTTAAAAACGAAAAAGAGGAATTCCGTCTAGGCTTTTATATAATAATTCTTTATTTAAAAATATTGTAATTCAATATTTGTTGTGCTATAATCTAAAATGAGATTGTAAGGAGAAAATTGATGCCAAAAGGTTACGAAGAAGATAAACAGCAGAAGAAGCAGAAGTCAAGCCGTACAAACGGATTGGTCATTACCATTGTATTTGTGGCAATGGATCTGATTTTGTTGGGCGTATTCGGAAAAGCAGGAAAAGTATTGACTGATTTTTTTGTCGGCGTATTCGGTTATGCGATCTACGGATACAGTTTTGCCTTGACTTTGCTCGGTATTTTGATGTGTTTGAATAAAAAACCAAAACAAAATTTAAAGATAATTTTATTATACGTCGCAATAGCCGTTTTGGTTATAATGTTTGCGCATATATTGGGATCTCACGGTTATACGCAAAACGGTTGGGGCGGATATATAAATCAATCTTATCACAGCGCCAATACTGCTGGCGGCGCAATAGCAAGCATATTCCTTTATCTGTTTGCGTTGAATAAGATTTATATATTAAGTCTTGTAGCGAACGCTATTTTAGCGGTCGGATTGATTGTGATCGCAATACTATTGCAAGTCAATATAGATATTAATCTTGAAAGATTTGTTCATAAAAAACGCAATAGGATATCAAACGGTCAAAACGCAAACGTAGGTATGTTTGACGTAGATTATCAAAATGAAGGCGGTCCGTATCTCAATAATCATACCGTTGACGGCAAGGATATGGGCGATAGTTTGTCGGCAAAGGGAAGAAGAAAGAATAATTTGGATCATTACGTGCCTATAGATAGGATCAACGTATCGCAAGAGCAAGATTTTGATATTTATAGCAATAATTATGCCGAAGAAGACGCTCAACTTATACTTGATACCGAAGAAATAAAGAAAGAAGCGGATAGACCGGAACTTATCTATGCGGGCGATGATATTGATACCCAAGACAGGACCGTTGATATTTCAATAGCGCAAAGAGAGATATTCGGTATTGACGGTTATGCAAAAATGAACGTAATAGACGAGGGAAAACAAGACGCGCCTATAGAAGAGCATTTTGAACGTCAAGAGAATTCTTATACTCAAAATTATGACGCTTCGCGTTATTCGGGATTTTCTACTAGCGAAAGATTGCGTATTATGGCAGAAAACGAGAGAAGAAGTAAGCAACTCGGCAGAGAAGACAACTTCCGCGTAACTGAAAACAAACCAAAAGAGACGCAACAGAGTTTTGGCGAGAAGATAAATGAAATACTCAATAAAAAATCTACTTTTAAGCCGGTAAGCGAGGTTGAACAAAAAATCGATATTGTTGAAGAAAAGAAAGAAGAAACCAAAATCGAACCGATCAAGAGCGTTGAGTTTGATTTCAAGGCATTGAAGAACGGCAATAACGTAGAAGTCAATGAAATAAATAAAAAAGAAGAGGAAGTCGTAGAAACAAAGATCGAGGATAAGACTGAGACCAAGGAAATCGAATCGATGGACGATTTTATCGCTAAAATGAACAGGCAAAAGAAATTGGATGATACGACTGAAATCAAGAACTATGACGCGACAAAGAACGTTGAGCCGAAAGTAGAAAAAGCTCAACCGACAGACGGTTATTTCCAAAAGACGTTTGAGCCAAAGCCTATTACGCCGAAGCCTCCGATAAATAAAGTTGAGGACAAGCCTATCAAAAAGGAAGAGCCGGAAAAGAAAGAGGAGAAACCTAAGGAAAAGATAAAAAGAAGTCCGTATATTCCGCCGAGCATCGATAATCTAAAAGATTATATTGATAAGAGCGATTATCAAGAAGACTTTACGGAAAAGGCCAAAATAATAGAAGACGCTTATGCCAACTTCGGTATTGAAGTAAGCGTAAAAAACGTGGTAAGCGGACCTGCGGTAACGCGTTTCGAGTTTGAAGTACTATCTAAAATAGACGTGCAGCGTATTCGTACTAAGGCGGATAATTTGCGTATGTATTTGGCGGCTACGTCTTTGAGAATAGAGGCGCCTATTCCGGGTAAATCTCTTTGCGGTATAGAAATTCCGAATGCTAAGAGAAAGATGGTTGGATTGAAAGAATTTATTGAAAACGAAGAATTCAAGAGCAAAACGGACGGACTGTATTTTGCTTTGGGTAAAGACGTTGACAACAACTGTCACTTTGAAGATCTTACTGACTTTCCGCACGGACTTATAGCCGGAGGAACAGGCAGCGGTAAATCGGTTTGCCTAAATACCATGCTTTGTTCGTTGGTATATAAGTATTCGCCGGAAGAATTGAGAATAGTCCTAGTCGATCCTAAGAGAGTAGAATTCGGTCAATATAGAGGACTTCCGCATTTGTTAACGCCGCAGATTTACAATACGCCTAAAGAAGCGGTCGTAATATTGAGATGGCTTTGCGAAGAGATGTCTAGAAGATACTCGTTGCTTGAAAAGTACGGCGTAAATAAATTGCCGACTTACAATATGCTTGATGAAGTAATAGCTGAAGACAATAGATTGCCGTATATAGTCGCTATCCTGGATGAGTTTGGCGATATAATGGTCAGTGAATATGCAAAAGAGGTTGAAACTCTCGTCGTAACGCTTGCGCAAAAGGCGCGCGCCTGCGGAATACATTTGATTCTAGCAACGCAAAGACCGTCAGTCAACGTAATTACAGGTTTGATAAAGGCCAATTTGCCTACTCGTATTGCGTTTGCCGTTTCGTCCGGCGTCGACAGTAAGACGATTTTGGATACTGTCGGAGCAGAGGAACTTCTTGGCAAGGGCGATATGTTGGTAAAAACAAGAAGACTGTCAAAGCAATTCGACAGATTGCAGAATCCGTTTGTCGACGACTTTGAAATCAAGAATATTATGACGGATATAATTAAGAACAATCCGGCATATTATGATGAAAGCGTTGAAAGCCGTATAAAAGAGATGACCGAACCTCCTAAGACGGAAGAGTCTGCTAATCCCAAAGATATCAAGGAATTTGATTTCCCTGACGATCTTATACCGGACGTATTGAGAAGAATTGCCGGAACTGATAAAGTATCTATTTCGGGCTTGCAAAGAGCGTTCTCGATAGGATTTTCAAGAGGCGGAAAGATTTATGACTGGCTTTTGAACGTGGGGTATACGGAAAAAACCGCGGACAACAAATGCGTATGTCGCTTGACGAGCGAAGAGGTTGAAGAGATAATCGAAAACGCAAGGACAGGCGATAGGGACGACGAAGAATAATCTTCGTCTAAGGAAACCGAAATATTAACTTGATAGATAAAATTTGTTGAGGAGTAAGTAAAAATGAGCAGTAATTCGGCAATAACTTTGCCTACTAAAATTACGATCGTTAGGTTGGTAATGATACCTATGCTGATAATCAGTTATTGTCTGCAACCGATATTTGAGTATTTGTTTATAGTTACGGCGCTTTTGTTTATCGTCGCTTCTTTAACAGACTTTGTTGACGGACATATTGCAAGAAAATACGATATGGTCAGCGATTTGGGAAAACTTTTAGACCCTATAGCTGACAAAGTATTGGTCGCAACGGGACTTTTTATACTTATTGACGGAAATTACGTGCCAGAATTGCCGTATATTGAACTTATATGCGCTGTCATTATTATAGCGCGTGAGTTTATGATCGGCGTAATCAGGCAAGTCGCGGCGCTTAAAAACGTAGTTTTGGCGGCTGATAAACTTGGTAAGATAAAGACTGCAAGCACAATGTTTGCGCTTACGTTCTTGCTTTGTTCGGCTCATAACGGAGTAGTATTCGAAGTATTTAAGTATATCGGGGCGGCGTTGCTCGTCTTGGCGACGATAATAACGGTGATATCGGGTATAAATTATATTGTCAAGAACAAAACGGTGCTTTTTGGTGAAAAACAAATCGACGCAAAAGAAGATAATGAGGATAAGTAATGAAGATAGGCGTTGTGTCTTTGGGCTGTGATAAAAACAGAATAGACAGCGAAAATATGCTTTCGTATTTAAAAGACGACGGATATGAATTGACCGGCGATCCGGCTCAAGCGGAAATCATAATCGTCAATACTTGCGGATTTATAGAGAGCGCAAAACAGGAATCCATAGACACGATCTTGGAAATGTCGGAGTATAAGAAAGAACGTTGCAAATATCTTATCGTAACGGGATGTTTGACTCAAAGGTATATGCAAGAGTTGCAAGAAGGCTTTCCCGAAGTGGATATGTTTTTGGGCACAGCTAATTATCACGTTTTGCCTCAACTTGTAAAGGATCTTGTTGTGGGAAGAAGTCAAAGAAGTTACACCAACGATAAGGACGTTCGCCATTTCTCGCCGAGAAGAGTGCTGACTACGCCGTACCATTATGCGTATCTAAAGATTGCAGAAGGGTGCGATAACAAATGTACATATTGCGCAATTCCGTCTATACGGGGCAAGTATACTTCCAGAAAAATCGAAGATATCGTCGACGAAGCAAGGCAGCTTGTAAAAGATTATGGGATAAAGGAATTGATACTTGTGGCGCAGGACGTGTCAAGGTATGGCGCGGATATATATGGAGAGATACGTTTGATCGAATTGCTTGAACAGCTATCTCAGCTAGACGTTGAGTGGATAAGACTTCTATATCTTTATCCTGAAAACG
The DNA here is from genome assembly GCA_947174325.1 of uncultured Clostridia bacterium. Classification (GTDB taxonomy): domain Bacteria; phylum Bacillota; class Clostridia; order Christensenellales; family UBA3700; genus RACS-045. The sequence continues at coordinate 23,694 of CAMWIL010000014.1, read as the reverse complement.
TGGATGAAAGGCTTATTGATTATATCGTCTCTAATCCGAAAATTTGTAATTATATAGATATACCTTGTCAACATATAAGCGATAATATTCTCAAACTTATGAATAGAAGAGTATCGTCTGAGCAGATTTATAAACTCGTTGATATGATACGTTCAAAAGGAGATTTTACGATAAGATCAACGTTCATAGTGGGATTTCCGCGCGAGAGCGAAGAAGATTTCGCTAAGTTGGAGAAATTTATTTCGGATGCGAAACTCGATAGATGCGGGTTCTTTGCTTACTCGCAAGAGGACGGCACTCCCGCTAGCAGATTGAGCGGACAGATAGACGAAGACGTAAAATTGGCAAGACAGGATAAATTGTACGCTCTTCAAGAAAAAATAATGCTTGATAAGATGAGGGCGAGAATCGGCAGCGTAGTGGATGTATTGTACGAAGGTATAGACTACGACTTGCAGATATTTTACGGCAGAAGTATGTACGACGCGCCGGAAATAGATACAAAAGTTTATTTTGTTGCCGACAGTCCATTGGAAATAGGCAAGATATATAAGGTCAAGATTGAAGAACTCAACGGAGCGGATTACGTTGGCAGAGTTATCGAAAACCAACTTCCAAAGGAGGATTTATGATAGAGACTTGCAAAAATTATTGCGTGTTGAAAGCTTTTGACATAGACGGCGAAATGCTTGCGAAATGTCGTGAAATGGCGAACGTTGACGGTGTAAGTTTGGAGTTTTCACAAAGAAATCTTGATTGCAAACTTACGTTGACAAATAAGTCTGCCAGCGATATCACGTATCAACGCATACTTGACGGAATACTTGAAATGTTGAAAAGCAACGTCTATGCGAATTACGATACGACTTTGGAACAGTGCGTTATAGAAAACGCGCGAAGCAAAGGGGCGAAGATCGCAGTAGCTGAATCTCTTACAGGCGGTATGATTTGCGCAAGGCTTGTAAACGTACCGGGAAGCAGTTCGGTACTCTATGAAGGATTTGTTACTTATGACGCTTCGGCAAAAGTGAGAAGACTTCACGTCAAACTATCTACGATAGAGAGTCAAGGCGTTGTAAGCGAGGAAGTCGCGAAAGAAATGGTACAGGGATTATTGGAAAACAATGAAATTGATTTTGCGATCTCGACAACCGGTTGCGCCGGTCCTCAAAGCGACGAATACGACACGCCTGTCGGACTTTCGTATATAGGCATTGGCAATAGAGAAAATATTCAAGTATTTGATACTTTCTTTGACAAAGACAGAAATGAGATAAGAAAATGTGTGACAAATACGGCGTTGTATTTGGCATTGAAAAATATAAAAGAATTATAGGACGAGGTAGAAATGGAAAAGAAGAATGTAGAAAAAGAAAAATCAGAACTTATTGCCGATGCAATATCCAAAATTGAAAAGCAATACGGAAAAGGATCAATAATCAAGTTAGGCGATAAAGAGATCGAACAAATAGACGTTATTAGTACTGGCTGTCTTACTCTTGATATGGCATTGGGAGTGGGCGGTTTGCCAAAGGGAAGAATAATAGAGATCTACGGACCTGAGTCATCGGGTAAAACTACGGTTGCTTTGCATGCTATCGCGGCTTGTCAAGCGGCGGGCGGTTTGGCGGCGTTTGTCGATGCGGAGCACGCGCTCGATCCTATTTATGCGGAAAAGCTCGGCGTAAACGTCAAAGAACTATACGTAAGCCAACCGGACGACGGCGAGCAAGCTCTCGATATAGTAGAAACAATGGTAAGAAGTAACGCAATGGACATTATCGTAGTAGACTCAGTGGCGGCGCTTACTCCAAAGGCTGAAATCGACGGCGAAATGGGACAGGCTGTAGTAGGCTTGCAGGCAAGACTTATGTCGCAGGCGGCTAGAAAACTTACTGCGATTATCAATAAGACCAAAACTTGCGTTATTTTTATAAATCAGTTAAGAGAGAAGGTCGGCATAATGTTTGGCAATCCCGAAGTTACTCCGGGAGGAAAAGCTCTCAAATTCTATTCCAGTATTAGAATTGAAGTAAGAAAGGGCGACGCTATCAAAGACGGAAGCGAATTTATAGGAAACAGAGCTAAAGCAAAGGTAGTAAAGAATAAGGTCGCTCCGCCGTTTAGAACAGCCGAATTTGACATTATCTACGGCAAGGGAATTTCCAACAACGGTTGTTTGGTAGACGTAGGCGTAAGTATGGATATACTTAAAAAGAGCGGATCGTGGATAAGTTATAACGATGAAAAGATCGGACAGGGAAGGGATAAGACGATCCAATATCTTGAAGATAATCCCGAAGTTGCTTTGGAGATACAAAATAAGATTATTCAAAAAGCAAAAGAAGAATAGAGAAATACATAAAAGGACGGACGTTGTTCGTCCTTTTTGACTAAAAGAGTTGGTTTGCGCTTTCTGTCATACTATATCTAGACGTAAAAAGGTATTTCTTATCAATATATTCCGAAAAATATAAATAATATAATATTTATAACACAATTACTATTGACTTTATAACTTTAAATGGGCTATAATTTAATTGCATAAATTTTTTATGTTGTAACTTAAAAATTTAATAAAGAGGAGGCAAAAATGGAATTCAGTATGAATTGCTTGAATTTTCTCCTTGGGGTTAACGCAGGTATAGTAGTGGCGATAGCTATTGTTGCGGTTCTTGTAGGAATCGGCGGCGGTATAGGTATCGGCATCGGAATATACAAATCTTATGCAAAAAAGACAGTTGGTGGAGTCAAAGAAGAATGTGAGCGTATGAAGAAAGACGCTCGCGAAGAGTCAAAGTCTTATCTCAAGGAAGCAAAATTTGAAGCGCAGGAAGAAGAGCGCAAACTTCGTAAGGAGTTTGACAGAAAAACGGAGGAGCACAGGGCTGAAATGGTCAGAAGCGAGCAACGAATCGCTCAAAGGGAAGACCAGCTTGTTAAAAGAGAGTTGGCAATAGACAAAAAGTCCGACGCTATCGACGAAAAGAAAAAACAGTTAGAAAATAAAGAAAAGGAACTCGATAATATCGAGCAAGAATTGCAAAACGCTCATGCCAATATGTTGGCTGAATTAGAGAAAGTCGCTCAACTTACGCAGAGCGAAGCCAAAGACATTCTTATGAACGAACTCATCGAGACTGTTAAGCGAGACGCGGTTGCAAAGGCTAAAGAGATCGAACAAAAGGCCAAAGACGAGGCGGATAAAAAGGCTAAGAATATAATCGGACTTGCCATTCAAAGATGCGCGGCCGATCATGCATCAGAAATTGCGGTTTCCGTTGTACCGCTTCCGAGTGAGGATATGAAGGGTAGACTTATCGGAAGAGTGGGAAGAAATATACGAGCTATCGAAAACTCGACAGGCGTGGATTTGATAATAGACGATACGCCGGACGTCGTAACGGTTTCGGGCTTTGATCCGGTAAGAAGAGAAATTGCGAAGCTTACCATTGAAAAACTCGTTTCCGACGGTAGAATACATCCGGCAAAGATCGAAGAGACTGTCGAAAAGGTAAAGAGAGATATAGAACAGCAAATGAAAGAAGCCGGTGAGAATGCGGCGTTTGACGCAAACGTATACGGACTTCATCCCGAGATCATCAAGCTTTTAGGTAGATTGAAATACCGCACGAGTTATGGTCAAAACGTTCTTAATCACTCTCTTGAAGTGAGTTATATAGCAGGAATGATGGCTGCGGAATTAGGCGCAGACGTGAAAGTGGCTAAGAGAGCTGGACTTCTTCACGATATAGGTAAGGCGGTCGATCACGAAGTTGAAGGAACGCACGTTTCTATCGGCGTAGAGATCGCTAAGAAGTTTAAGGAACAACGCAACGTTATCCATGCTATTGAGGCGCACCACGGCGACGTTGAACCTACTACGTTGGAAGCGATAATAGTTCAAGCTGCCGACGCAATATCGGGAGCAAGACCGGGCGCAAGAAGAGAGTCGCTTGAGAATTACGTAAAACGTCTTGAAAAACTCGAAGGAGTGGCTAATTCGTTTGACGGCGTAGAACAATCTTACGCAATTCAAGCAGGCAGAGAGATCAGAGTAATAGTCAAGCCGGAAGTGGTGAACGATGAGGCTACCACGTTTATGGCAAAGGATATTGCAAAGAAGATCGAGGCGGAACTCGAATATCCGGGACAAATCAAAGTCAACGTGATAAGAGAAGTCAGAAAAATCGAATATGCAAAATAATTGTTTTTAGGAGTATCGAAAGATACTCCTTTTTTCTTGCGCAATATCTATGAAATAATTAGAAGAGAATATGACATAATATAAGCGGTAAAATCGCTGTAAATATCGATATTGCAATGCCGGTGATCACTGACACTATAAGCGTAAAACCAATCATTTTTTTGAGAGTGATAGGACAATTCCCGCTACAATAGAGATAGTTTTTGTTTATATAACATGTTATTGTCACTATCGTTATGACAAAAATTAAATAGATCATAAAATAGAATAATACGGCGTTGAGTATGCTTATCAACAGATTGGCATCCCAACTTCCTACTATATTTACTGCCAATCGATAGGCGATAAACGTTACGACGAAATACATTATGGCAAACGCATATTTTTTTCGGTAAGTAAGCATTGCGCAAAATGCGAGCAATAAATTGAATAAAAAGTACTTAAGCGTTATTTTTACGTATCCGTATTCGCCGTTCATCAGAATACGATAATAATTTTTGTGGGTTAGTTCGCTATCATAATTTAGCACGATAAAAAGCGATATTGCGAAAACTGCTAAAAATAATCCGTAAAACGTAATTATAAATAATTTGTTGTCTTTCAAATAGTTTTTTATATAAGGTTTTAGTGATACGTTATTTATTTTTATACCGTTGAATTTGCCCATTTATAATTGCCTTTTTAGAAGTTGTATTAAATTTTATTTGCTAAAAAGACAATTTATGACAAGATTATTTCAATTTGACGCTATTTTGTCGCAAATATGCATAATAAGTTGTTTTGCGGTAGGTTTTCCTTTACTAATGTCGATCGTATTTCCGAATTCTCGGTAAAGATTGTCAATATCTCCTTCAAGCCATGCTTTTGAGATGCAGTTCTGAATGTTTTTATCAATACTTGCTATTTGTTTGTTGTATTTTTGAGCCAATAAGACGTAACCGTTTAGTTTAAGCGGTAATATATTCGTTCCTTTGATTGACAGTCCGGCAAGGTCAAAAATGTATTTGTATCCCAAGCAGTTTGGACGAAGCCCGATAGAAAGCATATAAGAATAAATTTGACGTTCCATAGATATATAGTAATATAATTGCGATATAATTTTATGTCTTTAATTGTATTTTTGAAGTATGTTTTAGACTAAATAGAAGTTGTATAAATAAAGAACGAGCTTGCAAAATGGCTGTATAAAAATTAAAGTTTGCAACACAATATTTGCGAAAATACAAAATTAGGGGATATATTATGAAAAAGAAAACATTGTTGCCTATTTTAATTCTTGTTATCGGATTGTTGGCGATTTTTCCTGTAGGAATGGCTTCGCAGTCGGATGACTATGCGCAAGGTATGGCTACGCAGGTCGAGCAAACTATCAAGCCTAACGGTTTTGGGGAGTATTTGACGGAATATTATACGGGAGAAGTATTGTATGAATACAATGCTGAGTCAAAGCATGAAATAGCAAGCATGGTAAAGATCATGACCGCAAACTTGATTTTTGAGGCTATTGACGCTGGTAAATTGAGTTATGATGAAATGATTACGATATCGCCGAATGCGGCTTCTATGGGCGGTAGTCAAATGTTTTTGGACAGCGGCGCACAGTATTCGGTTAGCGATTTGCTCAAAGGGATAATCGTTGTGTCGGCTAACGACGCGTCATACGCGATGGCAGAGAGAATTGCAGGTAGCGTAGATTCGTTTGTAGTTATGATGAATGAAAGGGCAAGTCAACTCGGTATGGTGAATACGAAATTTGCAAACTGTACGGGATTGCCGAATGAAAACGAGCAGTATAGTACGGCAAAAGACGTAAACATTATGACGAGACAGCTTATGTCGCACGAAAAGTATTACGAATATGCAAGCGTTTGGATGGAGGACTATATGCATCCGTCGGGAAGAATAACGCAATTTGTCAATACCAATAAATTGTTGAAGCAGTACAACGGTTGTATAGGCGGAAAAACAGGTTATACTGACGCGGCAGGACATTGCCTGTCTGCATGCGCAGAGAGGAATGGAATGAAAGTAGTCGCTACTATCGTCGGCGGAACTGACAGTAAGTCGAGGTTTAATCAAGTAAGAACGATGTTTGATTATTCTTTTGCAAACTACGTCAATAAAATTTATTATAGAAAGGGCGACGTTGTAGGAAGCGTGAAAGTGGAAAAATCGCCGATCGAACAGATCGAAGTGGCAATATCCGGCGACGTGACCAAATTTTCCAAGTTGGGAGAATGCGGAGAAGAAATTCAATTAATTCTGCCGGAGAGCATCGTAGCGCCTATATGTAAGGGCGACGTTGTTGGACAGGCGGTATATACGCTTGACGGAAAGGAATGCAGCGTAGACGTTATAGCTATGCAAGACGCTAGGAAAAGCACGTTTTTGGATATAATAAAAGGAATAACGAAAGACTGGTAATAGTTGAGTTTAGAAGCAATGGCGCGGACGGTTTGACCGTCCGCATTTGCATTTTGTCGGCAAATTGTAAAGTCAGTGTTGTTATTGTTTAAATTAAACGTTAAAAATATAGTTTATCATTGACTTAAAAGTCAATATTTATTATAATATATATAGGATTTGGTGCAAAATGTTTTCATTCATACAGGGACTTGTAAATAACCAACTAGTTCAATATTTGGGTTTTGGCGTTGTGGTATTGGGTATACTTGCCTATATCATAGCGATGTTAGTCGCTATTGTCGGACATGAAATGGCTCACGGTTTCGCCGCTTATTGGAGCGGAGATAAAACGGCGAAATTTATGGGAAGACTTTCGCTTAATCCTATAAAGCATCTTGATCCGATAGGATTTGGTTTGATGATCGTAGTAGGTTTTGGTTGGGCTAAGCCTGTTCCGATAGATCCAAGAAATTTCAAAAATTATAAAAAGGGTATGATATTTACGTCTTTGGCAGGCGTAACTTTCAACTTTATCGTCGCTTTTATCAGCGCGTTGGTTCTTGCTATCTTTACCAAGCTAACCGCAAACGTTGCTATCAGCGATAACGCTTTGTCGTACTTTTTGATATTTATCAGTTTTTTATTGCAACTGTCGGTCACATTTAATATCGTGTTGATGGCTTTCAACTTATTGCCGATTTATCCGCTTGACGGATTTAGAGTCATCGAAACGTTGGCAAAGCCAAATAATAAATACGTCAACTTTATGTATAAGCATGGATCTATCGTATTGCTTGCAATATTGCTTATAAGTTTTGTTTTGGGAAGATTTATTCCAGCGCTCGATATATTGTCGAATTATATCAGCGCGGTTAGGACTGCGTTGGTTTGGTTGTTTGACAAGATATTCGGTTTGGCGTTAAAATGGATATAGGGTGAAAAATGAGCAACTTTTTTGAACATCATGCTACTCAGAATATAATACTCAATATCGAAGATTTTGACGGACCTATCGAACTTCTTTATGAACTTATCATGATAGAAAAGAAGTATGATATCCGTACCTTTCCATTGGCTCAAATCGCCGATCAATATATGTTGCATATGGCTCAAGTGGGACAACTTGATATGGAAGAAGCCAGCGAGTATATCAAAATAGCCGCTATGTTGTTGGAAATCAAAGCGCGGGCTTGCTTGCCTAAGATCGAAGAGCCTGACGATGAAGAATTTGACGATACGGATCCCGAAGAAGAACTTAGACGTAAAATATTGATGTTCCAACTTTGTAAGGAGCAGGCGTTGAAACTGAAAGAGATGGAAACGCTGAATAAATTTTATCGAAAACCAAAGTTTACAAATGCAGACGCGGTGATAGTTGTAAACGACTTTTCTTTTGATAAATTGATAGAGGCTTACGGCGTAATATTGCTCAAAACGATAGAGAAAGAAAAAACTCATTCTACAAAGAAAATTCAAAAAGACAGATTTACTGTCGCCGATAAGATCGAATACATATCGAAGTTTGTATTGAAGAATAAAAGCGTGGTATTCAATAAGCTTTTTGAGGAAGACATTACTAAGAGCGAGGTTATTACGACTTTCCAGGCGCTTTTGGAGCTGATGAAAAAGCAAATAGTCATTGCAGTGCAAAAAGATTTCGGAGAAGATATTTATATTTCTCTTAACGAACAAGTCAATGAGGAAAATATAAATTTGCAAGAATTAAAGAAAACCGAGGAGAATTATTGATATGGAAAACTTGTTACAGACGCTTGAAGCAATCATATTTGCAGCAGGAGTGCCTTTGAAAAGAAGCGAAATTCTCAATAGTTTACCCGAAGACGTGAGTAGAAAACAACTCAATGAGGCAATAGATAAATTAGCTCAAAAATACAGCGGAGATTGCGGTATTGTGCTTGAAGTATTCAATGATAAGGTACAATTTGCGTCTAACAGCAAGTATGGAGAGCTTGTGAGCGATATGCTTAGACCTGTCAGAGAAAAAGAATTGTCCAAAATATTGCTTGAGGTTCTGTCTTTGATAGCTTATAGACAACCGATCACCAGAGGTGAAATAGAAGATTCGAGAGGCGCAAGCGCCGATTATGCGCTCAGCGTATTGCTCAAAATCAATATGATAAAGACGTGCGGATTTAAAGACGCGCCAGGAAAACCTTTATTGTATGGCACTACCGATGAATTTCTGAAGAAATTTGAAATTAGCGGATTGGACAAATTGCCTGATTATGAAGAAGTTATGCGTAGGCTCGTAGAATACAGTAACTACAATATTCAAACTGAAGGATTGTACAGAGAAAGAGTTATCGGAGATAAATTTGAGGATGAAGAGGCGCAAGCTCTTGACGAAATGCTTGATAGAAGCGTTACGCCTGAATTTTTACAGGGCGAAGAATATCAGGTTTTGGAAGGAAATGGCGATGAATATGAAGAGCGTGAAGTTGCAAGCGACGTAGCTGAATCGCAAACCGAGAATACGAATGAAGATGACGACGATGAGATCGTGACGTGATACTGTAAAATTGATAAAATAAAAATATTATTGAATAAAATGCGCAACATAGCAATATGTGGTGCATTTATTTATTGTTTGCGTTGTTTTTGATCTTATATGCGATTTTCATAATAATCGCATACGGTATAAAGTTTTCGGCTAGAATTGATGCGAATAATTTGAGCGTGTGCTTTAAAGTATTTATTTTTGATTGGATAGAGATAATGTGCTTTAAGATTTTTGTGTGCGAACAACGCTTTTATTATCAAATCAATAAAAGCGACGTTAAAGTTTTAGAGTTGAATAAAGACGATAAGCCTAAAAAGAAAAAGAATAGAGATAAGAAGATTCATATTTTATCTTTTGCGTATTATATTTTTGATAAGATGCCTAAAATTAAAATAATTAATCCGACTGTTGAATATGGAGCAGAGTTTGAGGATATTAAAAATAGGGCATTATTTGACGGCGGTGTAGTTGCGGCGGTAAATAGCGCAATAGGCGCGTTATATGACAAATTAGAAACGGTCAATTTTTCGGTGCGCAATATTTGTGACGATTCTTCGTTTAGAGGGTTATATTTCGAGGGCGTGATAAAGTTTTCTTTAATAAAAATATTTTTATATTTCTTACACATAATATCGGTGAAAAGACGTTTTCAAAAGGCGTAACAGTATATTTAGTAAGGAGAAAAATTATATGGACAATTCGTTACAAGAAATAATGAATAACACGCTTGATAATCTTAGGGGTATAGTAAAAAGCGAAGATATGGTATTTAAGCCTATTTATCTTGACGATAAGACGATGGCTATTCCGTTGACCAAAGTATCTGTTGGGTTTGTAAGCGGTGGCGGAGGAGGAGAGAGTAATAAGTTCTCGGACGTAAAAACTGACAAACTTCAGCCATATGCCGGCGGCGGAGGCGGGGGAATATCATTATCGCCTATGGGCTTTTTGGTGTTTTACGAATCTCAGCCGATGCTTGTTAAGGTGGATGAAAAAAGCAGCGAAGGTAAATGGAAGGATTTGATTTCGGCGACTATAAATTTGGTTAAGGATAAAAAATAATGAATAAATATTTCTCAATTAAATCATTTTGTAAAATAATTACCGTAATTTTAGCCATATTATTTCTAAATTTTATAATTGTTCAATTAAATACGGTAATTGAGGATAATTCGGCGATTATCAGTGGAAATCGTTCATGGGAAAAAATATTGCCAACGCAAAACGATAGTCTTGACAATATAGGAGTCAGCGCAAATAAGTCGTCATCGATGGTGGTGCTAGAAGAGTCTACGTTGAGAGTCCTTGGTGAAAGCAATAAAGATCTTAGGCTTGAGATGGCTAGTACTACGAAAATTATGACGGCTTTGGTCGCGATAGAGAATTCAGAATTGGATAAGGCGATCACAGTAGCTGGCGAAGCTGTTGGAGTAGAAGGATCTTCAATATATTTAAAATATGGTGAAATATGGACAATTCGGGAGTTGTTGTATGGCTTGATGCTTAGAAGCGGCAATGATGCTGCGGTGGCTATAGCGGTAGCCGTAGGCGGTAGCGTAGACGGATTTGTCAATATGATGAACAGCAAAGCCGAACAGCTTGGTTTAAAAAATACGCATTTTGAAAATCCTAATGGATTGCATGGCGAAAACCATTATACTTCCGCTTACGATCTTGCAGTAATATCTGCTTTTGCAATGCGAAACGACGAATTTAAGACGATAGTAGGTACTAAAATGTATACCGTTCAAGGAAACGATACGCATCCCACGTATTACTTTGCCAACAAAAATAAGATGTTGGCTCAATATGAGGGCGCAAACGGTATTAAAACTGGATATACTACTGATTCCGGACGTTGTTTGGTGAGTTCTGCTGAGCGTGACGGGATGCAATTGATTTGCGTAGTTTTAAATATTTACGATACCTACGGCACGTGTTCGTCGTGTATGGATAGAGCTTTTAACGAATATATGCCTGTTGAAGTTGGTAAGAAGGGCAATGTTTTGGAAACTTTTGAAATCGACGGAGAAAAATACGACATAGCTCTTAATTGTAATCTGGTTTTGCCGCTGAAAGAAGGCGAACATCTAGGTTTATACTGTAAATTTAATATATATGAAGATGTACAGTTGCCGTTGGCGAGCAATACAGTCATAGGAAAATTGGAGTTTTATGACGATAATCGTTTGCTTTTTAGCGCAAATATTGTTAATATAAATGATATCAACGATATTGGAGTAGTACGCAAGCTTTCGGCTTTTGTCGGTGATTGGCGTATAAGTTATACGAATGGAACGATTGAACAAATATTTAGCGTCGACGGGAGTGGCGTCAAGGCGTAACGCCGATAAGCTGATTGCCGGCGGTAGAGTAAGAGTGAATGGTAAAACCGTCACAGAACTTGGAAAATCAATAAACGAGAAAAACGATACGGTAATGGTCGACGATATAATAGTAAAGCCGACGACCGATTACTCGTACGTTATGTTCTATAAGCCGAAAGGCTGTATAACTTCGGTCAACGATGAGAAGGGAAGAAAAACGGTATTCGATTATCTATCTGAACTGAACATACCGCATCTTGTTCCCGTCGGTAGGCTTGACTATGATACGGAGGGAATGTTGCTGTTGACGAATGACGGCGATTTGGCTCACAAGCTTACCCATCCGAGTTTTGAAGTTCCAAAAACCTATTTGGTTAAGGTAAAGGGTGAGTTGCCTGAACATAAACTCGCACAATTAAGAAAGGGAGTTTTGGTGGACGGAGAGTTGACAAAGCGATGTAAGGTAAAGTTGTTGGAATATAAAGAAGGCGAATCGAAAGCGCAGATTACGATCACGGAGGGGAAAAACCGTCAGGTCAGAAAGATGTTTGAAGCGGTTGAAAGAGAAGTGACGTTTTTAAAAAGGATCGCGGTAGGAGAATTGCGTTTGGGCGGATTGCCGAGGGGCGGATGCAGATACCTCAATGAAGATGAGGTTTATTATTTGAAGCATATTTGAAATAAGGCGTTCGACAGGATTTGTCGGACGTTTTTTTTGATATTATTCGGTTTGTTTTATATTATATAAATATTTTATCAATTTAATATTTTTTTAATTCAATTTGCTTGCAAAAAAAATCATTTGCAAATATAATAGTTATGATTGTGAATTTGAGACGGAATTTTGTTGAAAAATTTCTTCTATAACAACATATAGTAATTCAATCTATTTTTTTATACAACATTTGGAGGTTTTTATGGAGAACAAAACACTCTCGGCAAGCGTTAAGGCTTTAGAGAAAGCTACTTCCGACATAAAAGCGTTTTTGGAAAACATAGTCGACGACGAAAGTTTTGTAGAGACTGACGTTTTTCTTACGGGCAAGAGTTTTGACAGCGCGGACGAAGCGCTTGGCGAAGGCGTTGTTACGGGTTACGCTACTATGGGTGGAAATCCCGTTCATATCTTTGCGCAGAATGCCAACGTTCTTAAAGGAAGTTTGAGCGATGCGCATGCAAATAAGATTTATAAATGTATGCAACGCGCAATCAAGTCGGGTACGCCTTTGATTTCGATAATCGACAGCTGCGGCGCGAGAGTAGGAGAGGGCGCAAGCATTATGGAAGGCTATGCAAAACTTATAGCAGGCAGTTTTGACGTTGCCGACGAAGTTCCGCATATTTGTATAGTAAAAGGCGCGGCAGTCGGTATGATGGCGACTTTTGTTGCGGGCGCAGATTTTGTATTTATGTCCAAGGACGCTATAATGTCGGTCAATTCGCCTATGTATCTCGTATCCGACGCAAAATCTTTCCCTGTTGATTATAAAGCTCAGTTGGGATATAAGGCTTATGAAGGCGCGAGCGATATGGCTCAGTTTGTATATAATGACGCTAAGGACCTTGCAAAACAGTTGCAAAAACTTACTTCTACGTTGCTCAGCGACGAAGGCGAGCCTGCGGACGATCCAAACAGAGTTGATCCTAAGCTTGAAAAAGCTATATCCGCAAAGGAAAGAACGTCTCTTGTTTGCGATAAAAACAGCGTAATAGAGTATTGTCCTGCTTATGCTAAAGAAGTTGTATGTTCGCTTGCAAAACTCAACGGACTTTCCGTAGGCGTCGTTGCGACGGAGGGACAGTATATTTCCGAGAAAGGCATCGAAAAGGCTACGTCTTTTATCGAGAAACTCGAAGCGTACAATATTCCGCTCGTTACGTTGGTTGATTCTATGGGTATCGACTCGACTATCGGACAAGAGGTTGCAGGTTTTGCAAAGAAGACGAGCGCTTTGATGAAAACGATTGCTTTAAGCACGATACCGAAAATCGGTGTTGCGGTAGGCAATGCGGTAGGTTATGCTTACAGCGCGCTTATGAGCAAGTCGATAGGTTTTGATTACACCTTGGCGACTTCTAACGCAGTAGTCGCTCCGGTCGGAATGGACGTAAATAAAGTTATTGCCAACGACCAAATCAAAGAGCTTAAAAAGAAAGTTAAAGAAACCTCTGAGAATTCGGATATAGACGCAAACGCTTTGGAAAAAGCTATGAAGTATTTTGAAAAAGTAATGGCTAAGCTTGAAATCAAAGGCAAGAGCGTTGAGGAGGCTTATGCGGAAATGCAAAGCAATCCTTTGGTGGCTGCTAAGGACGGTTATATAGACAACGTTATTGAGGCGACAAACCTCAGACCTTATCTATCATCGGCGTTGCTGATGGTACTCGGCTTGTAATTCGAGGTGGGAAATGAAGAAAGAAGTCTCAAAGAAAAAATTGATTAAGACCATTATTATATGTTTAGTGTTTGCCGCATTGTTGGCAGGTTTGATATATTTAATGGTTTCCGATCAAGATTACGGTTCTCCGGACAAACTTAAAATCGGAAGTCAAAATTTCGGTCAAAGATTGCTTATAGGTTTGCAGGTCGCATTCCTAGGATTGGCAACGGTATTTTTGATGTTGGTTTTACTGATCATTGCCGTAAACGTCATAAGATTGATACTTATGGGAGTTGCGCAGTTGGGAGAAAAACGCAATTCAAAAAAAGCAGTTCAATCGCCGGTTGGGGAAGTCGTTACTGCAGTACAGGCTGAGAGCGAAGACGACGAAGTCGTTGCGGTCATTACTGCCGCTTTGATGGCGTACTATGAAAATCAAGCTATAGAATACAAATCTAACCTCAAATTCAGAGTTCGCTCAATAAAAGAAATTTAATCAAAACTATATAGATAGGAGAAAAAATATTATGCGTAAATTTAACATCAATGTAAACGGTAAAGCGTATGCCGTAGAAGTAGAGGAAATTCTCGACGGCTCGCAAGTTGTTTCCGCTTCGACCGCAGTCGTTGCTCCTGCGCCTAAGGCAGCAGTAAGCGCGCCAGTAGCTGCAGGAAAAGGCGATCCTGTAAACGCTCCAATGCCAGGTCTTGTAAAGAAGCTTGCTTTTGCAAACGGTGCAACGGTCAAGAAAGGGGATACCGTTATTATTCTTGAAGCAATGAAGATGGATACTCCAGTATCTGCACCTAAAGACGGCGTGATCACGTACGCTACGTCCGAGGGTACGAACGTTGATACCGGCGCAGTTCTTTGCACTATTGCATAATCTTTGAGATATTGGAGGCAAAATGTTTAGCATAATTACTACGCTGCAATCGAATTTGATGACGGATTCGCTCAAAAACTTGTGGCTTAGCACGGGATTTATGACAAGTCTGACGCCTATTTGGCAAAACCTCATTATGATGGTTATTGCTTGCGTCTTGATTTATCTCGCCGTAGCGAAGGAATTTGAGCCTAATTTGTTGTTGGCAATCGGTTTCGGTATGTTTATAATCAATATACCTGGAGCGTACAACGTATTGTACGGCACTCCTTCGTATACTTTTACCGGTCCTGTCGAAGTTGACGGGCAGATGATAAATCAGGTGCTTACGTATAACGGTGTAGAACTTTCCGGTACTATCACGCAACTTGCGGAGATTTTAGGTTTGAAATTTGAAGATGGGGTGAGTCTTGCGTCTCAGTTGAATACGATCGAGCATACCATAATGTACGATTTATTCTCTGATATACAAAGCAAAATCGTAATTTCGCATGAAGCGGTTGCTGATCAAGGCTTGTTCTTCTATTTGTATAAAGGCGTTGAGTGGGTAATCTATCCGCCGCTAATCTTCTTGGGTATTGGCGCAATGACTGACTTCGGTCCGCTTATTGCAAATCCTAAGTCATTGATAATGGGCGCTGCCGCTCAATTGGGTATTTTCGTTACGTTCTTAATCGCTATTAACATCGGATTTACAGGCGAGGAAGCCGCTTCCATAGGTATCATCGGAGGAGCGGACGGACCTACTGCTATTTACGTTACCGTAAAGCTTGCGGCGCAATTGTTGCCTGCGATATCCGTTGCCGCTTATTCGTATATGGCGTTGATAAAGGTAATTCAGCCGCCTATAATGAAACTTATGACAACGAAAAAAGAAAGAGGTATCGTTATGGAGCAACTTCGTCCCGTATCAAAGACGGAGAAGATTGTGTTCCCGATAGCGGTTACCGGTATAGTCGGAATGGTATTGCCTTCTGCGATCCCTCTTCTCGGTATGTTGATGCTTGGCAATTTGATGAAAGAATCCGAAGTCGTTCCAAGACTTACGAATACCGCTAAGAATGAACTTATCAACATAATAACGATAATTCTTGGCGTAATAGTAGGAAGTAAGGCAACGGCGGACGTATTCCTTAACACCAAAACGTTGTTGATAATCTTAATAGGCGTTTTCGCTTTTGCATTCGGTACGACCGGCGGACTTCTTATCGGAAAACTTATGTCCAAATTGTCAAAAGGAAAGATCAATCCGCTCATCGGTTCGGCAGGCGTATCCGCGGTTCCTATGGCGGCAAGAATTTCCCACATGGTAGGACAGGAAGAAAATCCAAGCAACTATTTGCTTATGCATGCAATGGGACCTAACGTAGCAGGCGTTATCGGTTCGGCAGTCGCGGCGGGCGTGTTGCTTGCAATCTTTGGTTGATCCAAGACAATATCTTAAATCAAGAGAGGTATATATATTATGGTAATGATTACAGAAACAATTTTGCGTGACGCTCATCAGTCGCAAGCGGCTACCCGTATGAGACTTGACGAGATGCTTCCCATGTGCGAGAAGTTGGACAACGCAGGTTATTATTCGATAGAATGTTGGGGCGGAGCTACTTTTGACTCTTGTCTTAGGTTCCTCAACGAAGATCCGTGGGAGAGATTACGCGCTTTGAAGAAGGCTATGCCGAAAACCAAGTTGCAAATGCTTTTCAGAGGTCAGAATATTTTGGGATATAAGCACTATGCAGACGACGTAGTTGATCAGTTTGTTAAGAAGACGATAGAGAACGGTTGCGATATACTTCGTATATTCGACGCGCTCAACGATCCTAGAAATATGGCTCAAGCTATTAAGAGTTGTAAGAAATACGGCGGAATTTGCGAGGCTACGATATCTTATACTACAAGCCCCGTGCATACGAACGAGTATTTTATCAAACTTGCAAAGACTCTTGAAGATATGGGCGCGGATAATATCTGTATAAAGGATATGGCGGGTATTTTGTTGCCTTACGTTGCTTACGATCTCGTAAAAGGAATGAAAAAGGTACTTAAACCGCAGACGAAAATCCATTTGCATACTCACCAAACGGCGGGAACGGGTAACCAAACTTATTTGAAGGCTATCGAAGCGGGAGTTGATATTATTGACTGCGCTTTGAGCGCTTTGGGTAACGGAACTTCTCAACCTGCTACCGAGCCGATGGTCGCGATTTTGAAGGGAACGGAGTATGACACCGGTCTTGACGTTGCATACCTCAACGAGATTTCAAACCATTTCAAAAAGGTTGCGGACAGATTGAAAGCAGACGGTTGGTTGACTGAAAAATCTTTGGCTACTGACGTAAACGCATTGATCTATCAAGTGCCGGGCGGAATGCTTTCCAATCTTGTAGGACAGTTGAAGAAAGCAAACGCATTGGATAAGTACGATCAAGTTTTGGCTGAAGTGCCTAACGTTAGAAAGGATTTGGGTTATCCACCTCTTGTTACTCCTACAAGCCAAATCGTAGGAACGCAAGCTGTATTCAACGTGCTTGCAGGAGAGAGATATAAAATGGTATCTGCAGAAACTAAGGGCGTTCTTAAAGGCGAATACGGTCAACTTCCTGCAGAGCCTAATCCTGAAGTAATTAAAAAGGTTCTAGGCGACGCTGAAAGAATTACGTGCAGACCTGCAGATTTGTTGAAACCTGAACTTGAAAAGTACCGCGAGGAAATAAAGGATTATATCGAACAGGAAGAAGACGTGCTTTCTTACGCGCTCTTCCCGCAAGTTGCTTTGAATTTCTTCAAATACCGTCAAGCTAACAAAAAGCGCGTTGATAGAGAAGTCGGCGATACAGTATCGGGAATTCAGCCTGTATAAAATAAATTTGTTTTAAGAAATGCAACTTCGAAAAGGAGTTGCATTTTTATATTCTTTACTTTTTTCTTATAATTTGTTAAAATAGAGTTATGAAGATATTATTGGTAAATGACGATGGAATTTACAGTCAAGGTATATTGACTTTGGCAAAGAAATTGATTGCGTTTGGTAACGAGGTTGTATTGGTTGCTCCGCAAGGACAGATGTCAGGAATGGGGCATTCGATATCGTATTACGGCTACGTAAATTACACGGAATTAAATATTTTGGATGGAGCGCATTGTTTTGCAGTCAACGGAACGCCTGCCGATTGCGTTAAGGTTGCATTGAATTTGATATTGACAGATAAACCCGATTTGATAATAAGCGGAATAAATAAAGGTTTCAATCTCGGTTCGGATATATTCTATTCGGGTACGGTAAATGCAGGGCTTGAAGGCGCAGCGCAGAGAATTAAATCTTTGGCTGTATCACAAGAGTATCATTTGAAAGATTTTGAGTTTACTGCTGAATTTGTTGCAAAAAATCTCAAAAAATTTTATTCGTTGATACCACAAGATGCTCAAACGGTGATAAATATCAACGTGCCAAGCGATGATAAATCCGTGATCAAAGGCGTACGGTTTTCAAAAATCGGAATAAAAACGTATAAGGAAAATTATATTTTTGACAATAATTTCGGATATAAGTTGAAAGGAACTAGCGAATTAGGCGATCATAATTCCAATGAAGACGACGTATATCTTTATCAAGAAAACTATATTACGATTTCCGCTGTAAAAAACGATTGGAACGATTACAACATGTATGAGAAATACAAAAATGAGGAATTCGATTTATGAGAGTTGCAATAGTCGGTGGCGGAGCCGGTGGGTTGATGTGCGCGTCTTTGCTCTCTCAAAACGGCGTGGACGTTACTTTGATCGAGAAAAATGAAAAACTCGGTAAAAAACTTTTTATTACAGGTAAGGGAAGGTGCAACGTTACAAATGATTGTGATACGCAAACCTTTTTTTCAAATATAGTTACCAACTCAAAATTTATGTATTCGGCTATCAACGGTTTTACACCGCAAGATACTGTCAAGTTTTTTGAAGATAATTATCTAAGGCTTAAAGTAGAGAGGGGGAATAGAGTTTTTCCTCAATCCGATAAGTCAAGTGACGTAATAAAATGTTTTGAAAAAATTCTAGCTAAGAACGGAGTAGACGTAAAATTAAATACAGAAGTAAAAAAAGTGTTGATAGCCGATAACAAAGCAGTCGGCGTGCAAATTGACACGGGAGAGCAAATTTTTGCCGATCACATAGTGATTGCTACCGGCGGATTTTCATATCAATCTACAGGCAGTACCGGAGACGGATATAAATGGGCAAAACAATGCGGACATAACATAATACCGCTTAGACCTGCGCTCGTTCCTATATTATTAAAAGAACAGTATGGATTGCAGGGATTGAGCTTGAAAAACGTATCGGCGTCAATAGTAAGAGATAATAAAACGATTTGCTCCCAGTTTGGAGAGATGTTGTTTACTCACAACGGCGTAAGCGGTCCAATAATACTTTCTCTATCAAGTCTGATAAATAAGCATTATTCAGGAAATAAATTTGACGCAAATTACAAATTAGTTATAGATTTAAAGCCTGCGCTGTCAGCTGATGTTTTGGAAAACAGATTGCTAAGGGAGTTTGCGCAAAAACCTAATACTGAAATTAAAAACGTAATTTTGTCATTGATGCCTAGATCCTTGGTCGACGTTGTGTTGCAAAAAAGCGAAATAGGCGGGAAAAACGTCGTCAACTCTATCACTAAATCTCAACGCGAGAGGCTTGTGCTTACAATAAAAAATTTAGAGTTTACGATCACAGGGCTTGAAAATATTAATGCGGGTATAATTACGGCGGGCGGAGTTGACTGTAAGCAAATCAATCCAAAAACAATGATGAGTAAACTTATAAATAATCTGTATTTTATTGGCGAAGTATTGGATATTGACGCGTTGACCGGCGGATTTAACCTTCAACTTGCATTCAGTACAGCCAATCAAATGTGTAAAAACATTATTGACAACAATATTTGATTGCAAAATTTTTAAATATAGTTTAGAATAGTATTGTATATAAATATGACGAGGTATATATGATAAATATTGCCATTGACGGTCCGTCGGGCGCAGGGAAGAGCACGATAGCAAAAAAAATTGCTCAAAAATTGAATATTACGTATCTCGATACAGGAGCAATGTATCGCGCTGTTGCGTTGTATGCGGTGGAAAAGGGAGTTGATTTGTCAAAGGCGGAAGAAGTAGCGCCGTTGCTTGACGAAATCTCTATAACTTTTATCAACAAAGGCAATGATAAGTCTGTTTGTCTTAACGGAAGAGACGTTTCGTCAGATATAAGAAAGCATGAAATGTCAAAATATGCGTCCGAAGTATCAAAACTACCGCAAGTGAGACAGTTTTTGGTAGAAATGCAGAGAAAAATCGCTTCCGAAAACGACGTCGTGCTTGACGGAAGAGATATTACTAGTAACGTTTTGCCTAATTCCAAATATAAATTCTATTTGACGGCGAGCGCCGAAGAGAGAGCAAGAAGAAGATTTTCTGAGCTAAAAGAGAAAGGTCAGGACATAGATTTTGAGAAAGTTTTAAAAGATATTGCCGACAGAGATTATAATGACGCAAATAGAGAATTCGCGCCCCTTGTCAAGACTGAAGATTCTATTGAGATCGACAGTACTGATAAAGATCAAGATAAAGTGACAGAGTTGATTTTGGAGCATATAAGAAAGATCGACGGAAAGGATGTTGCAGTAGAGGAAAATAAACGTCAATTAAGCGAAAAAACTCAAAAGATTGCAAAAAAATCCAATCCTTTTATTAAATTATTTGCAAAATTTGTCAGATGGGTAATGGGCGGTATTTGGCATACCAAAATTTATTTTAAAGACAACTTTATAAAAAATTCAAAAGCCATCGTTATTTGTAATCATTATTCAGGGTTTGATCCTTGCGTGATAATATCCAAATTATTGGGTAAAAACGGAAGAGTAATGATGAAAAACGAAATTACTAAAAATAAATTTATCGCAAGCGTAGCGGAAGAATTGGGTTGTATTCCCGTAAAAAGAGGCGAGGCGGATATCAATGCGGTAAAAAAGGTGCTTTTTGCGTTGAATAAAAATAGGCAAGTTTTGATTTTCCCCGAAGGCACTCGCAATAAAGGCGCGGATTTTAAGCAAATGTTACCATTTAAGCAAGGCGTAGCAACGTTTGCGTTGAAAGCGAAAGCGCCAATCGTTCCGCTTATGTATTATAAGAAAACTGGTATTTTTAAGAAAAATAGACTTGTAGTAGGAGAACCGTTTTGGTTGGACGAATATTACGGTAGCAAGCTTGGAGAAGTAAAAGAGATCGCTACGGATTATATATATTCCAAAATGGCAGATCTAAGGAAAGAGGTTGATATTCTCGTGGAAAAATGTCACGGAAGCAAGAAAAAATACTTAAAGTACAAACGTCTACAAAGCAAGGAGTTGCACGTAAATGCCTGTCACCGTAGCCAAGAGTAGCGGGTTTTGTCAAGGCGTGAAAAAGGCGGTAGACGTCGCAATGAAAATTGACGTTCCTGCTGCGGTGTATGGAAAACTCATACACAATGAAAGCGTACTTGAAAAACTCAAAGAAAGAGGAGTAGAATGCATAGACGATTTGAGTCTGCTCGGCGATAGAAAATTGATAATCCGCTCGCACGGCGTAGGTAAAGACGTTTATGACTATCTTGAAAAAAACGGCATAGAATATATAGATTGTACTTGCGTATTCGTAAAGAAGATACATAAAATTGTCTATGAAAACTATCTTTTGGGCAAGCAGATAATAATTATCGGCAATCCCAATCATCCGGAGGTCGTTGGGATCAACGGTTGGTGTGAAAATACGGCTATAATTTACAATGGAGAAGAGAATATTCAATTTGACGATAAAAAGCATTATTGTCTTGTAGTGCAAACGACCTATGACTACAAAAAAGTTGAAATATTTATTAAATTTTTACAAAATAATATAAAATCGCTTGATAGAAATAATACAATATGCTATACTACTTTTTGCAGACAGGAAGAGTGCGATTTGCTTAGTAAAAACAGCGATTTGATGCTTGTTGTCGGTAGCAAAAACAGTTCTAATACGTCCAAACTTTTCGATATAAGCGTGAAAAATTGTTCTGACACGTATTTGATAGAAACATTATCCGATTTAGAGTCGGTGACTGTAGATAAAAAAATTAAAATCGGCATTGTAGCCGGTGCTTCAACTCCGCCGGAGTTGATTGAGGAGGTAAAAAATCTAATGAATGCATCTCAAGAAAACATCAAAATTGAGAACGAAACTGCAAAGGAGGATTTTGGCGCACTTCTAGACGCTTCACAGACTGATAAGTCTATGAATATCAAAGCAGGCAAGCCTTTTAAGTGTACGGTTATTTCCGCAAACGACGAAGGTATAGCAGTAAGTTTTGGCGGCAAGAAAGACGGATTTGTGTGCAAAGACGATGCAGAAATGGACGGAGTAGATTATGTCGCAGAGAACTATAAATCGGGCGATGTATTTACAGCTGTCGTAATTGAAAAGAATTCTAAATCCTTGCCAAAGGAATACATATATTTTTCTAAGAAAACGGTTGATCAAAGAAATAAGGAAAACAGCGACGCGGTCGAGATGCTTTCACAACCTGAATTTAAATTGGAAATGAAAGAGTGCGTTAAGAACGGACTTAAAGGTTATTACGGCGGTTATTCGATTTTCGTACCCGCATCACAAATCAAGATTGCATATGTTACTGAAGCAGATTTGCCAAAGTATGTAGGCAAGACTCTTAGACTTCGTCTTATCAAATCCAATAAGGATGAAGAAGATAAGGGATTTGACTTGAAGAATAAAAAGTCGTTCATCGCTTCTCAAAAGATTATTCTTGAAGAAGAGCAACAAAAGAGAGAAGATGAGATGTGGGCTTTCTTTGAAAAGGATAAAATCGTCAAAGGTAAAGTTAAGAGATTTGCAGAGTTCGGCGCATTCGTAAGCGTAAACGGTTTTGACTGCCTTGTTCATAACAGCGACGCTTCTTATAATAGAAACGTACCTGCAAGCGAAGTTTTTGAAATTGGTAAGATATATGATTTTGTCGTAAGATACGTAAGCAGAGAAACAGGTAAAGTTAAGCTTGGATATAAGCAGCTTCAAAAGAAACCTTATGAGATCGCTTTTGAGAAATATCCTGTTGGTAGTGTAATCAACGGTACTGTAAGAGACGTTAAAGAGTACGGAGCGTTTGTACTTATCGAAGATAATATCGACGGTCTTGTACCTGTATCTGAGATATCGCATAGTTATACAAAAAATCCAGCCGACGTTTTGAAGGCAGGAGATCCTGTGACCGCTCAAATTATCAGATTTGAAGATAACAGAATTACACTTTCTATCAAAGCTTTGATACCTAAAGAAGAAAAAGCGGTAGAGGATACAAACGTAAGCGAAGAGGCTTATCAAGAGGCTAAAGAAAAGAGAGCTAAGAAGAATGCTAAGAAGTTTGATACAACTACGGCGACTTCCGCTCCTGTCAAGAGAGTTAAGCCTGTCAAGAAAGAAGAGGAAGAGGTATCGTCTTGGTCTAGCGACGAGAATGCTACCGCTACAATGGCAGATCTTTTCAAGGGACTTAAATTGGATATCGAAGAGTAAGACGCTTACTAAAAAAATATCCGAAAACATTGGAAAATTCCTTGACAAATGACTTTGTATATAGTATATTTGAGTA
This sequence comes from uncultured Clostridia bacterium, assembly GCA_947174325.1. Lineage (GTDB taxonomy): Bacteria > Bacillota > Clostridia > Christensenellales > UBA3700 > RACS-045. Next base: position 283 of record CAMWIL010000014.1, on the reverse strand, counting down.
GTCGCAAGTTTATATAAACTTTGCGGTGTCGGGGTGTAGCGCAGTTTGGTAGCGCACGTGGTTTGGGACCATGGGGCCGGGAGTTCGAATCTCTTCACCCCGACCAAATTACAAAGCGCTAATTGTGTGGGCCATTAGCTCAGTTGGTTAGAGCAACCGGCTCATAACCGGTCGGTCCAAGGTTCGAGTCCTTGATGGCCCACCAATAAACTTAATAATATTCTGGCTCGGTAGTTCAGTTGGTTAGAACGCTAGCCTGTCACGCTAGAGGTCGTGGGTTCGA